>NZ_JAKGAY010000032.1:0-38486 GCF_021532545.1 Halomonas sp. Cn5-12 | reverse complement strand
CGGCGCTGCCGCGCTTGCGGTAGAGCGCCAGGACCTTCTCCGGCGGCCAGTCGAACTTGCCGAGGTTGGTGACCAGGAAGAAGGCATGCAGCAGCAGGTCATCGGGGCGTTCCTGCACCACCAGCACCACGCGACGCGGTGCCGACCAAGAGCCGGCTTGGTACTCCAGATCGTGGCACCACTCGCGAGGCTGCTCGGGTGGCCGGCCGGGTGGCCGCTTCAGGTGCGGTGCCGCCAGTTTCTGCAGGCCGGAGTGACTGCGCAGTCGGCCCAGGTACTCGATGTCGCACTCTTCCAGGGCCTCCAGCGTCGCGTTGTCGGTGAAACCGGCGTCGATGCGCACCCGAACCTGGGCGCCGGTGCTCTCGTTGAGTCGCCGCACCAGATGCGGGATCCAGGTGTCGGCGTTCTCGGCCGGGCCGGCGTTGCCCTCGCGCAGCAGGCCGCCCACCATGTCGCCGGTTTCTGCCAGCGAGGCGACCAGCGGTGAATAGATCCGCGCGCCGTACAGGCCATGATAGGCCGAGCCGCCCTGGTGGCCGTGGACCTCGATCGGCAGGCCGTCGATGTCCAGGGTCAGCTGCCTGGGCCGCTCCCCGTTCTTCAGCGAGGTCAGGCGCCAGAGCACCAGTCGCAGCAGGCCTTCGTGCACGACATCGATGTTGTCGTTGCGGCCAAGGCAGGTCAGCAGCCGCGACAGCGTGGCTTGAGACGGCCTGTCCTGCGCCAGGGGCATCGTCCCGCGCGCGTCGCTGCAGGCCAGCTGCCAAAGCCGGTCACGGCGCAGCGAGTCGGTATCGCTGAGATCGATCCAACCCATGGCACGCTGCAGCACCAGGGTACGCAGCTGACTGGCCAGTGAGTGGCGGACGCGTAGCGGATTGCGGAGGTCGACCAGATTGTCCTCGAGCGCCTCGATCACGCCGCTGTTGTCGAGGGCTTCACGCAGCAGCAAAGCGCCGCTGTCGCTGGTGGTGCGCTGGCCGCTCAACTCGACACGGACAGCGCCGTTGCACGAGGGCGTCCAGGTGGATAGGCTTTCACCCATAGCGGATGGCTCTCTTGGTTCAGATTCTTGGCGGAACACACTGAATTTTCAAGAGAATACCATCCGCTATCTTCGTTTTCGGGCCGGCCTCATGAATAAGCCGGGTCAATCTCAGGCTATGAGCGGGCAGGTCGGCATTCGCCAACCCATGGGTGCTGTAAGTGCCACCAACGCTTAGCGTGTCAGTAGGTAAACCCCCTGCAGGAAGTAGAACACCCCAATGCCGGTCACGATCCAGCGGGTCCAGGTGCGGAAGTTGGCGTCGGTCAGGCGGTGCAGAATTCGCGTGCCGGTTTGCGTACCTAGCATGGCAAACGGGGCGGCCAGTAGCACGATGCTCCACTCACCCACGCTGAGCGCAAGGGCGGCACCTAAGTAGAAGAGGATTTTGATGGAGTGGGCGACCACTTGAATCATGGCCTTGGTAGCGACGACTTGGCGGCGGTCCATCTGCGAGCGCACAAAGAAGATATCGATCAGCGGGCCGGAGACCCCGGCGGCAATCGTGAGGCCGCCAGAGGCGATGCCGCAGCAAAGCGCGTGGCTGGCGCGATGAGCGTCTAGCTGGAACCAGTGCCTGGGCGTCCAGACCAAAATCGGCAGCAGCCCGATCAATAAGGAAACGGTGGCCGCATTGGGCGTGTAGTTAAACAGCAGCAGAAGCCCTGCCGCGCTGAGTACTCCCAGCGCCATCAGTGCCACAATGCGCCACACGATAAAGCGCCGCGAAAGCCATGCCCGAGAGGCATTAGCCGTTAACTGAATCACCCCATGCACGGCCATGGCAGTACTGGCGGGGAATATCACCAGCAGGAACCACAGCAACACCAGCCCGCCCGCCATACCAAACACGCCGGAGAGCATGGAGGTAAAAAACACCACGCCGACAAAGGCGACGCCCATCAACAGTGTCATGAACGACCCCCTCAGCTACGACAGAACGGCCACACCTGATAGAACTTGCGGCACTGGAACTCTGCCTGGCAGCTGTTGAGCTGGGCCTGGTAGCGGTTAGAGAGGCTCGCCACTTGGCGGCCTGCGTTGAGCACCTGTGGTTTACTGCGATAGGTGCCCCGCTGATAGCCGCCTGCGCCCTCGTGGTAGGCGTAATAGAGGTGTTCAGGATTGTTGAGCGAGATGCCCGTTTGGGCGCGAGTGCGGGCGTTATACCAGCCAATGAAATCGGTGGCGTGCTTCATGTGCGTGCGCCGGGCAAACAGGCTGCCCGCTTGGTCTTCGTACTCACCCCATACCGGGTCTTGAGCTTGGGCGTAGCCTTTGGCGGACGACGGGCGCGGGCCGGGAATAAAGCCAAGGTAGTATTTGCGGTCTGGGCGTACGTGGCTACGAAACGAGGATTCCCGCTGAATGAACGCCATTTGGGTGGCGATGGGCGTTCCCCACTTCTCTTCAGACGCTTGCGCGTAGTCGTACCAGCTCGGCTGCTCGCGGAAAATCTCGCAGATATTGGTCTGATCCTCCGGTGGACTAGGCGCAAAGGTCGCGCACCCAGAGAGCAGCAGTAGGGTAGCGACGGCCAGCCAACCGCGGAGCGAAGCGGTAGAAGCAGCAGAGAAAGTAGAGACCCAAACGCTATCAACAGGGCGATGCATAGGACGGTCCTTGTGGATAAGTCATGTTAGTTTCGTGTTGTTTAGTGTACTGACCCAGTGCGCGACAAGCCACGCCCTGAACAGCGGGGCTTGTCGCGCACTGGGTCAGTCAAAACACATGACCATTTCAGACCATCCCTAGATTCTTTCTTTCAGCGCCTTGAGGAAGGCATCGATATTCTCATCGTGGCGCTTGTAGTAGGTCCAAGGGCCGATCCGCTGCGATGTCACCAATTGCGCGCGCTGTAGAGCTGCGAGATAAAGCGATGTCGTTGACTGCGAGAGGCCCGTGCGCTCTTGGATGATACTGACGCACACGCCTACCGTTTCTGGGTCGACCTCCTGCCCGGGAAAGGCTGTCCTGGGATCCTTGAGCCAATTGAGGATGGTAAGGCGCATCGGGTTCGCCAATGCTTTCAGGGCTTCGTTGACGTCAATAGTCATGAATTTTTTATACCTACTCTTCCGATATCTGGATATCTTCCTGCTTCACGCAGCAAATTGGAAGGCTTCACCATGATCTCCGCGCCCGCCCTTCGCAGTGATGGGCAGGCTTGGACTGGAATCCTATTGTCCTGTCAGGTAGGACTATCGGACACCTGTGCGCCGAATTGCGGGACGATATGTTCGCCAAGTTCCTCGATAACCTCTGCTGCGGGGCGTTTACCATACTTGAGGTTCAGGATGACGTGATCTACACCGATTTCCTGAAGTGTATCCAGCAAGGCCAGAAGATGGTTACGTCCCAGTCGGAATCCTAGATGGATAGGCGAGGGCGGCGTGGATGGGTGTTCGTCCAGGTCGATATACAGCGATTGCAAGAACGGCTTGTAGATAGTGCCACACTGTTTAGCCGTTTCCTGTCGCCAATCTTCCACGATCAGTCGCTGCATTTGTGGCGGACGTGGATAGTTGATCCATCCATGGCTTTCACGCGCGATCCAATCGAGCGACTGGCGGCTGTGTCCGGTTACGAATAGCGGTATTTCCCGAGTCGTAGGTTTGGGAACGAGATCGGCCCCCAGTAACTCGCCATGACTCCAGCGAATGGGCTCGAAGTGTGTTCGATGGGCTTGGCGTATCACATTGAGGTTTTCTTGAAAGGTCTCGCCACGCATTTCCGGATCAACGCTGAATGCGGGAAACTCCACGGGACGATCGCCAGAGGCTACTCCCAGGAGCAAACGACCTCCGCTCAACTGATCAATGCTCGCTGCAGCCTTTGCCGTGTGCAAGGGATTACGCAAAGTAAGGGCGATGGAGGCGGTGCCTAGTGCGATTTTTGTTGTATGGGCTGCCATGTAGCCCAGATACACCCAAGGGTCGAAAACCTGGCCGACATCACCGAAGCTTGGGTCCCTGAGCGGCACATCGCGAAACCAGAGCGCCGAAAAACCTAGTGCCTCTGCACGTTTGGCCAGCGCGACCTGATCCAGCATGCGCGGTGTGTCACCCTGGAAAGCCTCCAGGGGAAAGAACAGCCCAAGGCTTAGATGACCCTGCCTGAAGGTCCGTTTGAATCCCCTATGCTCTTGGTAAGGAATCGTACTCGGTTGGTACATGCTTAACTTCCTCGGTCAGCAAACGCTGTGCCACGCCCTGAGTTATGGGGCGTGGCTCTGAGCGCTTAGGGTTTGTAAGTCGGGTAGTCGGTGTAGCCCTTATCGGTACCGCCGTACATGCTGCTTGGATCAAGTGGGTTAAGCGGCCAGTCGTTGGCGATACGCGCGGGCAGGTCGGGGTTCGCAATGAAGGGGCGACCAAAAGCGATCAGGTCGGCCCAGCCAGCTTTTATCACGCGATTTGCTCGTTCAGCAGTGTACTTGCCGGCATAGATAATCTTGCCGCTGAAAGTCTTACGAACAGCTTCCCGGAACGTCTCAGGCAGCTCGGGTGCGTTTTCCCAGTCGGCTTCGGCGAGCGACAGGTAGGCAATGCCCACTTCCTCGAGGATCTTCACTGCCTCGATGTAGGTTTGATGAGGATCTTCTTCGACCAGACCAAGGTAGACGCGGTCTTCGTCTGTGGTCGCGAACAGCGGGGCGAAGCGAACGCCAACGCGCTCCTTGCCGACCACACCAGCAACGGCGAGTGTGATTTCTCGCAGGAAACGAAGACGATTCTGCAGCGAACCGCCATATTCATCATCACGCTGGTTGGTATGGGCCGAAATGAACTGGTTTACCAGGTACCCGTTCGCGCAGTGAAGCTCCACCCCGTCAAAACCTGCTTCCAGAGCATTTCGGGCTGCTTGGGCGTAGAGCTCAACCAGTTCCTTTACCTCCTCGGTGGACAGGGCTCGTGGGGTGGATGGGTCGGCCAGTGTACCCGTGCCGGGGCCGGTTTCGATGAACACTTTGACGTTGTCCGCGCGGATGGCTGATGGCGCGACGGGCGCTTCACCACCGGGTTGCAGCGATGTGTGCGACACGCGGCCCACATGCCAAAGTTGAGCAAAGATCACCCCCCCTTCGGCGTGAACAGCGTCGGTGACCTTACGCCAGCCTTGTATCTGTTCCGGGCTATGAATGCCGGGTGTCCAGGCATAACCCTGTCCTCGGGGTTCGATCTGTGTGCCCTCGGTCACCATGAAGCCAGCACCGCTGCGCTGACGGTAATAGGTGGCCATTAGGTCGTTCGCAATATTGCCGGGTTGGGAGCTGCGCGAACGCGTCAGTGGCGGCAGAACGATACGGTTCTTGAGGGTGTATGGGCCCAGCTGAGTGGTTTTAAAAAGTTCTGAGTGTGTCATTTCGTTTACCTGCATATCTAAAATAGTCGATGTTGGGGGTCAAAAACCATGGCCGACGAGGTCAGAAGAACCCGAGCGGAGCAGGTCACGGATCGCGTGTAGATTATTCGCGATATTCATATATGTCAATATGTGTATGTCACGGCCGGTTTCGCGAGCCCAGTTCACTTGTGAATTACTTCTCCAGCACTACTTGACTTAGTTGTGTAAGCCGTTGTTTCTTCACACTCATTCACAGCGATCATTTTTTGCACTTCTCGTTACATACCGCGCCACACGCGGCTCGCGGAAGGTTACCAAGCGCTCACCAACACTGTTATGCACAGCGCTCGGGGATAACTGTGGAAAGTGAAAATCTGTGGATAACTCTGTGCGCAACCGGTTTACAGGGTGGGGGCGAGCTGTGCGTGATCGTGAATGCGCAAATCACGTTTGAACCAAGCGACCTGAAGGGGGGCCTGAGCCATGAGCCGTAACGCCTGTTCGTCGCAATCTATTCGTGATGAACCGAAGACGTTACCATCAAGCCAGCGTTGGCGTAATCACTCTATCTACTCCCGATCAACAGGAGAGTCTCGATGTACATTGCCATGAACCGTTTTCGGATTGCCCCAGGCCGCGAAGAGGATTTTCTGGAGGTGTGGCGCAACCGCGATTCCCACCTGGAGGAAGTGCCGGGCTTCAAGGAGTTTCACATGCTGCAGGGCGAAAGCCAGGAAGAGTACACCGTGTTCATCTCCCACAGCGTGTGGGAATCCGAAGAGGCCTTCCGCGCCTGGACCAAGTCAGAGGCTTTCCGCAAGGCCCACGCCAATGCCAAATCGCCGGAAGGCATTTATCTCGGCCCGCCCAAATTCGAAGGCTATGAGGTCGTGCTGTAAGGCCCTTGACCCCAAGCCCCAGGGCGCCGTCAGGCAAGCGCCAGCCCCATCGCGAGCAGCAGGCTGTAAACCAGCGTGGAAAGCGCGGTTTTCTTGAGCATGCCCGTTAGCTGCTCGCCATCCTCGGTGCGGCTGAGCGTGCGCCCGGCGTCGTAGAGCGGCTTGGCCACCACCAGGCAGCTCCAGCCCACCCAGGGCACGGGCAGCCACAGCAGATACCCCAGCGTCAGCAGCAGGGCGGTGCCCAGTAGCGCCCAGTGGTAGAGAACGGCCCGCCGTTTGCCCAGCCTCACGGCCAGCGTCATCTTGCCGTGGCGGGCATCGCTGTGGATGTCGCGCACGTTGTTGACGTTGAGCACGGCGGTGGCCAGCAAGCCGCACACGGCGGCGGGCAGTATGGCCAGCCCGCTCAGGCTCTGGGTATGCAAGTAGAGGGTGCCCAGCACGCCCAGCAGCCCAAAAAACACGAATACCGCCACGTCCCCCAGCCCACGATAGCCATACGGCTTGCCGCCCAGCCCCACGGTGTAAGTGATGGCCGCCAGCAAGGACGCAGCCCCCAGCAGCACGAACACCAGCCAGCTGCGCAGGTCGCTGCCAAAAGCGACGAACAGCAGCGACAACCCCGCTATGGCCGCCGCTAGCCCGGTGAGCAGCATACCCCGGCGCATGGCGTCTGGGGT
The DNA here is from genome assembly GCF_021532545.1 of Halomonas sp. Cn5-12. Classification (NCBI taxonomy): domain Bacteria; kingdom Pseudomonadati; phylum Pseudomonadota; class Gammaproteobacteria; order Oceanospirillales; family Halomonadaceae; genus Halomonas; species Halomonas sp. Cn5-12. Next base: position 31,509 of record NZ_JAKGAY010000032.1, on the reverse strand, counting down.
CAATAGCCCGCTGGCCACCGCCCGCACGGGGCCGGTGCGGCTAGCATCGTCCACCCCCGACTGGGCATCGCCATAATCGTTGGCCAGGTTGGAAAGCACCTGCAGCAGAATGGCCGTGAGCAGCGACAGCAGCAGCACCCCACCCTGAAAGCCACCCGCCTGCGCCGCCATGCCCGAACCCAGCAGGATCGAGGCGCAGGCCAACGGCAGGGTGCGTAGCCGTGCGGCGAGCAGCCAGGCATGGAGTGGGCGGTGTGGGGTGGTGTGTTCCATGGTGAGCATTCCTGTTGCAGTCGCTGAACTGGTCAGCGTGGCCGGTCGGTGTAGCCATCGGGTAGAGTAAACATTCGGCTCTGTATCATTAATGGCAAAACCACGACCTGGGTCAAAAAAGAGGTATCCGTCCTGACGCACACTGGGGGGCTTCCCCCTGACAGTGAACGTGGCAGGAGTCTACGCGATGATCGGCGAGTTTTTCAGACAAAACAAATATGCTGCCTTGGTTTGGCTACTGTTGAGGCTGTACCTGGGCATTACCTGGCTGACCCTGGGCATCGGCAAGATGACCGGTGGCTTCAATGCCGAAGGGTTTTTGCGCAACGCCGTGGCTAACCCGGTCATGCGCGAAGGCAGTATGGTCTACCCCAACTACGTGGCGTTTCTGGAGCATGTCGCGCTGCCGTATGTCGATGTGATCAACGTAATGATCCCGCTGGGAGAAGTGCTGGTGGGGCTGGGCCTGATCGTGGGCGTGTTGACTTGCTATGCCGCTTTCTTCGCCATTGTCATGAACATGTCGTTCTTGATGGCGGGTACGGTGTCCACCAACCCCTGGATGATCGCCCTGAGCTTTTTCCTGCTGGTGGCCGGTGCCAACGCCGGGCACTATGGTGGCGACCGCTGGGTGCTACCCTATATCAGGCATCGGTTATTAGGGAAGTAGTTTGCTATGCAGGTGATCCAGGCCGCGAAGGCGCTGGCAGCACAGCTGTCGGCGCTGGACCTTTTGGCATGCCGGGGTACGCAGAGCCTGAGCGTGCCCTGCGAGGTGGAGGATTTGGTGGGGTGGTTGAACGCACAGTGCGTGACGCCCCGCCTTTATTGGCAGCCGCGCGAGGCCTCGGCGGCGGGCTATGCCGTGCTGGGCGAGGCGCGGGCGTTTGACTCTCTGGTGGCGCTGCAGGTCGATATGCAGCGTCAGGCGCAGGGGCAGGCACAATCCCAGGCCCAAGCCCAGCCCCAGCCCGCCAGCGGCTCGCCCGACTATTTCGGCGGGGTGGCCTTCGATGCCCAGGCGGCGGGTTGGCCCGGGTTTGGTGACTGCCGCTTCATACTGCCCCGTGTGCTGCTCAAGCGTCAGCAGGGGCGGTGCACGCTTTCCGTGAACCTGCACTTCGATGACCGCCCGCCCGCCGAAGAGCTGGCCACTGCCCAGGCGTGTCTGGCGGCCATCGTCCCGGAACAGCCGCTGCCCCCGGTGGCCCATGGCAGCTACCAGCGGTGTGATACGCCCACTCGGCCGGAGTGGGCCCGCTGGGTGTCGCAGGTGACCCAGCCCGAACGGCTGCAGCAGCTTCCCAAAGTGGTGCTTTCCCGAGAAACCTGCCTGACCGCCGAGCGCGTGCCCAGCCCCTGGGCCTTGCTGGGGCGCTGGCAGGCCGAGGCGCGGCACTGCTTTCATTTCGGGGTGCAGTGGGCGCCCGGTACGGCGCTGATTGGCTGCTCCCCCGAACGGCTCTACCGCCGCCAGGGCCAGCAGCTGATCACGGAGGCACTGGCCGGTACGACCCGGCGGGGGCGTGACACGGCGCAGGATGAAGCGCTCGCCGGAGCGCTGCTGGCCGATAAAAAGAACGGCCTGGAAAACCAGTGCGTGTACCAGCAGCTGTTGACCCAGCTGGAGCCGCTGGCCCAGAGTCTGGAGATGGGCGAGGCCCACGTGGTGCGGCTGCGGTCCGTGCAGCATATTCGCCGCGAAATTCATGCCGAGCTGCACCCCTTCATCACCGACCAGCAGCTGCTCAGCGTGCTGCCGCCCACGCCCGCCGTCGGCGGCACGCCGCGGGCGGCGGCGCTGGCCAGAATCCGCGAGCTGGAGCGCCACGCCAGGGGCTGGTACGCCGGTGCCTTTGGCCGCGTGGGGCATGGCTCCAGCGAGCTGGCGGTGTCGATTCGCTGTGCCCATGTCAGCGATACGGCGATCCGCCTGTACGCGGGGGCGGGTATCGTGGCGGGGTCGCAGGCCGACGACGAGTGGCACGAGCTGGATGCCAAGATTGCCGATATTCTCTCGCTGCTGGGAATGGGATAAGCCGATGCATTACGCCACCTTTAACCACGTTTGGGCGTCGCTGCTGTTGGAAGAGCTGTACCGCTGGGGGTTGCGCGAGGTAGTCGTGGCGCCGGGCTCGCGCTCCACCCCGCTGACCATGGCGGCCAGCGAGCACGCCGGGCTGCGCTGCCATACTCACTTCGACGAGCGCGGGCTGGGGTTTATGGCGCTGGGCCTGGCCCGAGGCGCCCAGCAGCCGGTGGCGGTGATCACCACGTCCGGCACGGCGGTGGCCAACCTTTATCCGGCCGTGGTGGAAGCCGCGCTGCTGGGCGTGCCGCTGGTGATTCTGTCTGCCGACCGGCCCATCGAGCTGCTGGATAACGGCAGTAACCAGGCCATCGACCAGCGGGATATCTTCGCCCGCCACACGGTGGCGCACCACGACTTGCCGACCCCCAGCCGCGAGATTCCCGCCGCCTATTTGCTCAGCACGATCGACCAGACCATGGCGCAGCAGCATCGCCTGCCGGGCCCGGTGCACTTCAACTGCCGCTACCGCGAACCGCTCTACCCTTCCGGCCCGCCCATGGAGGCCAGCGACTACCTGGCGCCGCTTTCGCGCTGGCAGCACCGCGATGCCCCCTGGAGCGCCTGGCAAACCGCTCCTGCCGCCTTGCCGGTGGCATGGCCCGCCGCCTTCACCCGGCAGCGCGGGGTAATCGTGGTGGGGCGCATCGATGACCCCCAGCAGGCGGCCCCCATTGCGGCCCTGGCCGAGCAGCTGGGCTGGCCGCTGTTGGCCGACCTGCAAAGCCAGCTGCACGGCGACCCGCGCCACCTGGTGCACATGGACCTGGCCCTTCAGGACCCGCAGGTCAGCGCCGAGCTGGGCCGCGCCAACGTGCTGCTGCAGTTTGGCGGCAGGCTGATTTCCAAGCGCCTGACCCAGATGATTGCAAGCCACCCCTGGCAGCAGGCGTGGCTGGTCGACCCGTTACCCCAGCGCCTGGACCCGGACTTCACCCTTACCCAGCGGCTGGTGTGCACGCCCGCCGAGGCCATCGCCACGCTGCCCGCCGGGCCCGCCCAGCCCCCCTGGCATACCCTGGCGCGCCTTCAGCAGCGTACCCGCCAGGGCATCGAACGCTATACGGCGGAGTTTTCCGAGCTGGGGGTGTGTCATCAGGTGTCGCAACTGGCCAGAGGGGCGCTGTTCGTGGGCAACAGCCTGCCCGCCCGGCTGATGAACATGCTGGGCTCGACCCGTTCGACGCCGCTGCGGGTGATGGCCAATCGCGGGGCTTCGGGCATCGATGGGCTGCTGGCCTCTGCGTACGGGTTGGCCTGCACGACCGATGAACCCACCACGGTGATTCTGGGCGACACCAGCGCGCTTCACGACCTCAACAGCCTGGCGCTGCTGGCCAGGGCCAAAGCGCCGCTGGTCGTGGTGGTGCTGAATAACGATGGCGGCAGCATTTTCCACATGCTGCCGGTGCCGGACGAAGGCGACCTGCTGGAGCGCTACTATCGCCAACCCCACGGGCTCGCGTTCGAGCATGCGGCGCGCATGTTTCACCTGAACTATGCCGCACCGACCACGCTGGCGGCGTTTGGCGAGGCCTACACCCAGGCGCTGGAAGCCGGGGTGACGCTGATCGAGGTCACGGTGCCCCATCAGCAGGCCACCGATGCGCTGCAAGCCTTGGGCGCGTGGCTCCGGGAGGCAGCCCATGCATCCTGACCCTTCGCCGCCTTTTACGCTGGTAATGCTGCACGGCCTGCTGGGCGATAGGGACGATTGGCAGGCGCTTGGCGAGGCGCTGGAGCAAGCGCAGCCGGGCGTGCGCTGCCTGGCGCTGAACCTGCCGGGGCATGGGCAGCCCATCACGCCTGCAGTAGGCTCTTTTGCGGATTTTCATGACTGGCTCAGCGGCACGCTGGCCGAGGCGGGCGTGGGGCGTTATGGCCTGCTGGGCTACTCCCTGGGTGGCCGACTGGCGCTCTATCATGCCAGCCAACGGCCCGCCGGTCTGGAGGCGCTGTGGTTGGAGAGCGCGCACCCCGGGCTGGCCGCGCCAGAGCGGGAAGCGCGCCGCGCCCACGATGAGCACTGGGCGCAGCGTTTTGAGCAGTCGCCGCTGGCCGACGTGCTGACAGCATGGTACCAGCAGCCGGTGTTTGCCGATTTGACGGCCTCACAGCGCCAGCGTCAGATTCAGCGCCGGTTGGCCAACCATGGCCCCGCCGTGGCGCACATGCTGCGGGCCACCTCGCTGGGTCGGCAGCCCTCTCTCTGGCAGTGGCTGGCCGAGACCGACCTGCCAGTGGGCTATTTCTCCGGCCTGCGGGACCATAAGTTCAACACCCTGGCCAATCGCCTGACGCAGCACGCGCCGCGCCTGCGCCACTGGGCGCTGCCGGGCGGCCATAACCTGCATGTGGAACACCCCAAGGCCATGGTAGGGCACTTGTCACAGCAACTGGCACAGCACTTGGCACAGACGCTGCCGCGCTGAGGCGCGGCAAGCGCATGGTGCACTGAGTCAGTACGTGGCTCACTGAATCAGCAGTAGCCAGGGCAGACCAATGGCCAGCCAGGCCACCAGGAACAGCAGCCCGAAGATGGCCCCCAGGCGCCAGTACAGCGCGCTGGGCAAGTAGCCGCTGCCGTAATACACCGGGCTGGGGCCGGTGCCATAAGGGGTCAGGATGCCCATGAAGCCCAGGGTGGGCAGCAACAGCAGAATGAACAGCTGCATGTCCAGCCCTGCAATGCCTGACGCCGCCGCCAGCATGACCGGCAGCAGGGCAGTCACGTGGGCGGTGATGCTGGCGAAGAAGTAGTGCAGAACATAGAAGATGACCACCAGGGCGACCATGGCCAGCAGCGGGTCGAAGTGGCTGATCTGCCCACCTACCAGGTTACCGAACCAGCCCACGAAGCCCACCTGGCTCAAGCCACCCGCCAGAGCCACCAGGGTGGCAAACCACACGAAGGTGTTCCAGGCGGCGCGGTTGTCGAGAATGTCGTTCCAGCTCACCATGCCGGTCAGCAGCATGCCGCAGATGACCACCAGCCCCACCAGCGACGCCGATACCCGGTCGCCAGCGAAGATCCATAGCAGCAGCGCGGTGACCACCATGATAACCAGCACGATTTCGTGGCGGGTCAGTGGGCCCAGGTTCTGCAGCTCCCCTTTCGCCCAGTCGGAGATCTCATGCCCGGCCTTTACCTCCGGGGCGCACAGCCAGTAGCACAGCAGCGGCACCAACAGCAGCAGAAGGACCCCCACCGGCACCACCGCCATGAACCACTGCCCCCAACTGATATGGATGCCCGTGGCGCTTTCGGTGAGCGCGATGGCCAGCAGGTTCGGCGCCAAGGCGGTGAGAAACATCGAGCTGGTCACGCAGGTGGCCGCAATGGCGGTCCACATCAGGAAGCTGCCCATACGCTTCATGCTGGGGTCATTGGGGTGCGAGTCGTACAGCGGCGGCAGGTTACGAATGACCGGATAGATGGTGCCTGCGCTGCGCGCCGTATTGGAGGGTGTGAAAGGGGCCAGAATGCCATCGGCGATCATCACCGCGTAGCCCAGGGTCAGCGTGCGCTTGCCCATGGCGTGCACCAGCCACAGCGAGATCCGCCGCCCCAGCCCGGTCTTTTCATACCCCAGGGCAAACATGAAGGCACCGAAAATCAGCCAGACGGTAGCGTTGGTGAACCCCGAGACCGCCCAGGCGAAGGCCTGGTTGGTGGCGTTGAAGCCGTCGTTGGCCAGCTGCTCCGGGGAGAACAGCACCCAGCGGGAAAGCAGCGCTACCAAGGTGACGCCGACCAGCCCGATGACCGCGCCGGGCAGGGGTTCCAGAATCAGGCCGACCACGCAGCCTAAAAAGATGGCAAAGAAGTACCAGGCATGGGGCGGTAGCCCGGCCGGGGTAGGCAGCAGGGCGATCACCAGCGTGGTGGCCAGTGGCGCGAGCAGCGGCCAGCGAGAGCGGAGCGAAGCGCTAAGGTTCATGGCGACCTCTCGATAAGTTATCGGCAAGCCGTAGCGCCTTGCCTGAGTGAGCACAGCAGAGATAAGGTTCAGCGTGGTGTTTCACGGGTGTCAGGGAAAGCATAGGCAAGGCAAGTCGCGGTTTATTTGATCTATATCAATCATGCTTTAGATCAACGCCGAAGGCCTGTCGGGCTGTGATAACGTCGCTTCATCAGCAGGGCGGCAGGCCGTGCGCAGGCCGGAATCGCGTCATGAGAAGTACGTCATGAGTAGTGCAGCCGCACAAGGGGGTGCCATGCAGCAGCAGGATGTGGATATCGTCATCGTCGGCGGTGGGGGCGCGGGCCTGCGGGCCGCCATCGCGGCCGCCGAGCAGGCCAAACAGAGCGGTCACGCGCAGCGCATTGCGCTGGTGTCCAAGGTGTATCCCATGCGTTCCCACACGGTGGCGGCCGAAGGGGGCGCGGCGGCGGTGACCAGTGACGAGGACTCGTTTCAGGCGCACTTCGACGACACGGTTTCCGGGGGTGACTGGCTGGTGGAGCAGGGCGTGGTGGACTACTTCGTGCGCCACGCCTACCAGGAGCTGGTGCAGATGGAGCGCTGGGGCTGCCCCTGGAGCCGCCAGCCCGATGGCCGCATACAGGTGCGCCGCTTTGGTGGTATGAAAACCGCGCGCACCTGGTTTGCTGCCGACAAGACCGGCTTCCATATGCTGCACACGCTGTTTCAGACCTCGCTGAAATACCCCGAGATCGAACGCTTCGACGAGTACTTCGTACTGGACCTGGCCGTGCACGAAGGGGCCGTGGTGGGCGTCATTGCTCTGCAGGTCGCCACGGGTGAGCTGCTGCTGTTGCGTGCCAAGGCGGTGGTGCTGGCCACCGGCGGGGCGGGGCGGCTATTCCGCTTCAATACCAATGCGGGCATCGTCACCGGTGACGGCATGGCCATGGCCTACCGCCACGGCGTGGCGCTGCGCGACATGGAGTTCGTGCAGTACCACCCCACCGGCCTGCCCGGCTCGGGCATCCTGATCACCGAAGCGTGCCGGGGGGAGGGCGGTATTCTGCTCAACAAGGAGGGTTACCGCTACCTGCAGGACTACGGCCTGGGGCCGGAAACACCCCTGGGCAAGCCGGAAAACAAGTACATGGAGCTGGGGCCTCGGGACAAGCTCTCCCAGGCGTTCTGGCAGGAGCAGCAGGCCGGACGCACCGGCAAGTTTGGCGACAGCGACGTGGTCTATCTCGACCTTCGCCACCTGGGTGCCGACTATCTACATGAGCGCCTGCCGTTCATCTGCGAGCTGGCCAAATCTTATATCAATGTCGACCCCGTCAAGGAGCCGATCCCGATTCGGCCTGCGGTGCACTACACTATGGGCGGCATCGAAACCGATCCCCAGTGCGAAACCACCATCGCGGGGCTGTACGCCGCCGGGGAGTGTGCCTCGGTAGGCCTGCATGGGGCCAACCGGCTGGGCTCCAACTCGCTGACCGAGCTGCTGGTCTTTGGCCGCTTGGCCGGGGAGCAGGCCAGCCAGCGGGCTGCCCGCACCGACTGGGTGGCGCTGCCGGTCTTGCAGGCGCAGGCCCAGCGGCAGCAGGCGCGGTTGGCCACGCTCTGCGATGGCCAGGGCAGCGGTGAATCCTGGGTGACGCTCAAGCACGCCATGGTGCAGGCCATGGAGAGCGGCTGCGGCATTTACCGCACCGAAGCAGGCATGCAGCAGGCGTTGGACACCCTTCGCCAGCTGCGCCAGCGCTATGCCCAGGTGCGGGTCAGTGACACCAGCAAGATCTTCAATACCGAGCTGCTGGAGTGCCTGGAGTTTGGCTACGGGCTGGAGATCGCCGAGGCGTCGTGCCTGGCCGCGTTGGAGCGTCGCGAATCCCGGGGTGCCCACCAGCGTCTGGACGAGGGCCTGCAGGCCCGCGACGACGTAGGCTATCTCAAGCATAGCCAGGTGTTTTACCAGGGTGATGCGCCCGCCGAGCTGCGCTGGCAGGCGGTGGATACCCGCTTTTCGGCCCCGGCCGCGCGGGTTTACGGGGATGCGGCCAAGGGAGGCAAGGCATGAACAAGCACATCAGTATCAAGCGTTACCTGCCCGACAGCGCAGCGGAACCCTACTGGCAAACCTACGACGTTGCGGTGGAGGACAGCACCTCGCTTCTCGACGCGTTGAACCATATCAAGGAGCAGCAGGACAGCACGCTGAGCTACCGCTGGTCTTGCCGAATGGCGATTTGTGGCTCCTGCGGCGTCATGGTCAACGGCATTCCCAAGCTGGGCTGTAAAACCTTCCTACGCGACTACCCTGACGAGATTCGTATCGAACCGCTGGCGCACTTCCCCGTGCAGCGGGACCTGGTCGTGGATATGGCGCTGTTCCTGGAGCACCTGGCGGCGGTGAAGCCCTACCTGATCGAACAGGATCCGGTACAGACCTTCGACCCCGGCCAGGCGCAGCCCCACACACAAACGCCTGAACAGCTGGCGCGCTATCGGCAGTTTGCCAACTGCATCAACTGTGGCCTGTGCTATTCGGCGTGCCCGCAGTTTGGTTTGAACCCGGAGTTTCTGGGGCCTGCGGCGCTGACCCTGGCGCACCGTTACAACCTGGACAGCCGGGATCAGGGCAAACGCCAGCGCATGGCGCAGCTCAACCGCCATGATGGTGTCTGGAGCTGTACCTTCGTGGGCTTCTGCTCGCAGGTATGCCCCAAGCACGTCGACCCGGCCGCTGCGGTCAATCAGGGCAAGGTCGAGGCCGCCAAACATACGCTGATCGCGCTGTTCAAGGGGTAGGGGTAACCAAGCCGCGTTGCCGTGCGGCAGGTTTCCGCGAGGGCGCTGTGAACCCATCCATGGGCGCTACTTTCGCCATCCTTGGCGAAAGACCCTCGCTACAACCTGCCCCACTCAACGGTATCGAATATCCGTCACTAACTGAGATAGCTCAGTTAGAAAAGGTGTAGGAGATTGGATATGGAAAAATCATCATCACAACGACTGCCGCCCTTGAAGCGCAACTGGTGGCTGAAGCACGGTTTCTTCAAGCGCTATATGCTGCGCGAAGCCACGGTGGTGCCGCTGGTGTTTTTCATTCTCTGCCTGTTGGCAGGGGTGTTCGCGCTGTTGCAGGGCCCGGCGAGCTGGCAAGGCTGGGTGGCCTTCATGGGCTCGCCGCTGGTGCTATTGCTGAACGCGCTGGCGCTGGTGGCCAGCCTCTATCACGCGGCCACCTTCTTCGTGCTGTTTCCTCGGGTCATGCCGCTGCGCGTGGCGGGGCACAGCGTGCCCGCTGGTGCCATCGTTGCTGGCCAGTGGGCGGGGGTCGTGGCAGTGGCGGTCGTGTTGTTCTGGCTCTTGGGGAGGGGCGGCGCATGAAAACCTCACATCAAAAAGCACCCTTGGGTCAGCCTCGGCAAGCCTATGACGAACCCCTGTGGTGGGGGCTGTTCAGTGCCGGGGGCGTCTGTTTTGCCGTGGTCTTGCCTGCGGTGATTCTGTTCATCGGGCTGTTGCTGCCGCTGGGCCTGCTGCCCGCCGAGGCGCTTGGCCACGAGCGGGCCTCCCGCCTGCTGTTCAGCCTGCCCGGCGTGCTGTTCATCGGCGCCGCCGTGTGCTTGCCGCTGTTTCATGCCGCCCACCGGCTGCGCCATGGCCTATTCGACCTGAGCCTGGGCCAGGACACCCGCAACAAATGGCTGATGTACGGCCTGGCGGCCCTGCTGAGCCTGTTGGCGCTGGCTCTGGTGGTCGTGGGCTGGCTGCGCTGAGGCCCGCCCGCGAACACGTCCGCATCAAAAAGAACGCACACCCCTGATAAAGCACGAGGTCAGCATGATCGAAGGACTCACGGAACAGGCGCTGTATGCCCCCATCAAGTGGCAGGACGCCTCGCAGGAGTACCAGGACATCCTCTATCACACCGCTGAAGAGGGTATTGCCCGGATCACCATCAATCGCCCTGAGGTGCGCAATGCGTTTCGCCCGCAAACGGTGAGCGAGATGATCCATGCCCTGGGCCGCGCGCGCCACGACAGTGCCATCGGCGCGATTCTGCTGACCGGGGCGGGCGACCAGGCCTTTTGCTCCGGGGGCGACCAGCGCATTCGTGGCGACTACGGCGGCTACCGCGACGAGGCGGGCACCCATCACCTCAACGTGCTGGATTTCCAGCGTGACATTCGCACCTGCCCCAAACCTATCATCGCCATGGTGGCGGGCTACGCCATTGGCGGTGGCCACGTGCTGCACATGATGTGTGACCTGACCATCGCCGCCGACAACGCCGTTTTCGGGCAAACGGGCCCCAAGGTGGGGTCGTTTGACGGGGGCTACGGGGCTTCCTACATGGCGAGAATCGTCGGCCAGAAAAAAGCCCGTGAAATATGGTTCCTGTGCCGACAGTACAGCGCCGCCCAGGCGTTGGAGATGGGGCTGGTGAACCACGTGGTGCCGGTGGCCGAGCTGGAGCGAGAGAGCGTGCGCTGGTGCCGTGAAATGCTGCAGCATAGCCCCATGGCGCTGCGCTGCCTGAAAGCGGCGCTGAACGCCGACTGCGACGGCCAGGCCGGGCTGCAGGAGTTGGCGGGTAATGCCACCATGCTCTTCTATATGACCGACGAGGGGCAGGAAGGGCGCAACGCCTTCAATGAAAAGCGCCGCCCGGACTTCTCGCGCTACCCGCGCAACCCCTGATGGCGCTGGCGCTTTACCGCTACTCGCTACCGTTTCGCCAGCCGCTGACGTTCAAAGGTCAGCGGTTGGCGAGCAGAGAAGGCCTGTTAGTCACGATCAACGGCCAGTGGGGCGAGATAGCCCCTTTGCCTGGCTTCTCCACAGAAACCCTCGCTGACGCCACCGCCGAGAGCCTGGCCTGCCTGGCGGCTATAGAGCGCGGTGAGACAGCCAAACCAACGTTACCTTCAGTACAGTTTGGTTTCGACTGCGCCCGGCACCGCTGGCCTGCTTTCCTGCCTGCTCCTTTGCCGCCCTACCCATTGCTGCAGGGCTCCCCGCAAGCGCTGATGAGTGCACTGCCGGAGCGCGTGGCCCAATGGCAGGCTGCTCCACCAGAGCGCATCAAGCTGAAGGTGGCCCGCTACTCGAGCGATGCGGAGCTGGCGTTGATCGCAAGCCTTGCCAAGTGGCTACCCAACACGCGACTGATCCTCGATGCCAACGGTGGCTGGCAGCGCGAGCAGGCACTGCGCTTTTGCCAGCAGCTCTCGCCTGCCCAAATCGATTACCTGGAGGAGCCCAGTGCTACGCTGGCCGACAGCATCACCGTGGCGGACGCCACGGGCATCGACATCGCCCTGGATGAAACCCTGCAGCGCGGCACTGCCTGGGCGCCGCACCCCCGGCTGGCCGCGCTGATCATCAAGCCGACGCTGATGGGCGGGTTCGCAGCTTGCCAGGCGTTGGTTCAGCGCGCCAGAGTCCACCGCTTGCGGGTGGTGATCTCATCCAGTTTCGAATCTCAGTGGGGGTTGGGGCAGTTGAGCTGCCTGGCCCGGCAGTGGGCTCCCGAGGAGCCTGCGGGGCTAGATACCGCCCAGGCGTTCAGCGAATCACTTCTCTCGCCAGCCGGTGAGTTGCGGCACGCGCGGCTGCACTGCCTCTACCACGCCGCCGCTGGCGACGACCGCAAGGAGCTTTCCCTGTGACCGAGACGTGCCCCATTCACTACTGGGCCCAGCAAACGCCGGAGCATATCGCGGTGGAGGCGGGCGCGGTGCGCCTGAGCTATCGCACGTTGAACCGGCGCGTGGCATCCCTGGCCCAGCAGTTGGCTAGGCAAGGCTTGATGCCGGGTATGCCCCTTTTGGTTCCCACCCGAGGGTCGTTGCAGGGCGTGCTGCTGGCCTGGGCCTGCCTGCGGGCAGGGGTGGTGTTCTGCCCGCTGAATCCGGCGTTTCCCGTGGCTCAGCAGCAGGCGCTGGCGCGGCGGATGCAGGTCACCCGGGTGTGCCAGCCGGAAAGTGACTTTGCCTACTCTTCCGAGCTGCCGCCGATTTCCCTCGACTACCGTGCGGAGGCCGACCCCGGCGAGCCACCGGTCTTGTACGCGAGCCAGCGCAGCAACACCATCCTCACCTCCGGCTCCAGCGGCCCGCCCAAGGCGGTGCTGCACCGGGTGGGCAATCATCTGGCCTCGGCGCGGGGTTCGGCGTCGCTGATTCCTGTGGATCCGGATAGCGGCTGGCTGCTTTCGCTGCCGCTGTTTCATGTGGGAGGCTATGCCATTGCGTTTCGGGTCTTTCTGGCCGGGGGGCGGCTGGTGCTGGACGATGCGACTCGCCCGCTGGCCGAGCGCCTGATGCAGCAGCCTATCACCCACCTTTCATTGGTGCCGACGCAGCTTTGGCGGCTACTGAGGGAAGGCTTCGACCCTCGACACACCCAGCTCCGCGAGCTGTTGTTGGGGGGCGCGGCCATTCCCGCGCCGCTGGTCGAACGCTTGCAGCGCCTGGGGCTGACGCCCAAGGTCAGCTATGGGCTGTCGGAAATGGCCAGCCAGGTGTGTACCGGCTCGCCCTCCGCCCCTGGCGTGGTGGGGCAGCCCTTGCCGGGGCGTCAGGTGCGGGTGGTGGACGGCGAAATTCAGGTCAAGGGCGACACGCTATTCTGCGGCTATCTGGCCGATGGTGCGCTGGACCCCGCCGTCAACGACGAGGGCTGGTTCGCCACCCGTGACCGGGGCTACTTCAACGACCAGCAGGCGCTCGTCGTCGAGGGGCGGCTCGACAACGTGTTCATTTCCGGCGGTGAAAACATACAGCCAGAGAGCATCGAGCAGCGGCTGGTCGACTACCCGGGCGTGGCCCAGGCGCTGGTGGTGGCCGTGCCGCACCCGGAGTGGGGCGAGCGCCCAGTGGCCTTCATCGAGCCGCAAACCGATCCGCTCTGCCACAAGGCCCTGGCCGCCTGGGTGCGCGAGGCGCTGCCGGGCTTCATGGTCCCCGATGCCTGGCTACCCTGGCCGCCGCAGGTGGCGCTCAAACCCTCGCGCAAACAGTTCGCCGAGTTGGCACGCAGGCAGTTGGCTGACGTTTAGCCTTTGCGTCAGGCCTGTTCTGGGAGCGCATATTCAGGTGGCGTCAATGGAGGCAAATAACGCTCAAGCAACTGTGCAGCGTGCAGCACCTTGAGGTCCTGGTATTTTCCGGCCACCAAATGCAGGCCCACCGGCAGCCCTTGCTGATCCAGCCCGCAGGGAAGGGAAGCGGCGGGTTGCTGGGTCAGGTTGAACGGGTAGCTAAACGGCGTCCAATCCATCCAGTCGCGGTAGCGCCCGCCCGGCGGCACGTTGTGGCCTGCCGCGAAAGGCGCGATGGGCATGGTGGGCGTAACCAGCAGATCGTACTGCTCATGAAAGGCGGCCATGTGGGCGGTCAATTCGCTGCGCTCACGCCTGGCAGCGAGGTAGGCGGAAAGCGATACGTCTTGCCCGCGTCGTGCAATCTCCAGAAAGCCAGGGTCGAGCGCTGCCTGCTGCTGTTCATTGAGTTTTTCGAGTGCCTGCGTGGCTCCTGCAAACCAGAGCGTATTAAACGTTTTAAGCGGATCGCTAAAGCCTGGGTCTATGCGTTCTACGGTGGCACCCAATGCTTCTAAATATGTGATGGCTTCCTCGACTCGTTGGGCAATATCCGGCGCTACGTCTACATAGCCAAGGTCAGCACTAAAGGCGATGCGCCAGCCCTTTAGGTTAGCCGGTGGCGGCGTGAGCCAATCTGGCGCTCTGGGATTGCCTGAGTAACCATCCCGAGTATCGGGCTGGGCCATGACGCTGAGCATGAGGGCGCTGTCACGTGCAGTGCGTGTCATGGGCCCTAAGTGAGACAGCGTACTCATGGTGCTGGCAGGCCACTGAGGCACCCACCCGAAGGTGGGTTTAATACCGAACGTGCCGGTAAAGCTGCATGGAATACGAATGGAGCCGCCCGCGTCGCTGCCTTGATGAAGCAGGCCCAGGTTGAGCGCCGCGGCCGCTCCCGCGCCGCCGGATGACCCTCCCGGCGTTAGCTCCGTGTTCCATGGGTTGCGGGTAATACCGTGCAGCGGATTGTCGGTGACGCCTTTCCAGCCAAACTCGGGCGAGGTGGTCTTGCCAATCACGATAGCCCCGGCATTGCGCAGGTGACGGCTGATGGGTGCGTCTACCTCCCAGGGGCCATCCGGTGCCGTGGTCGTCGACCCCAGCCGAGTCGGCAGCCCTTTGGTCAAGGTCAGATCCTTGATGGTCACGGGAATCCCGTCCAGCGGCCCGCAGGGCGCCCCGGACTGCCAGCGCCGAGTGGACTCGGCGGCTAATTGGCGGGCCTGTTCTCCGTTGACACAGCTGAAGGCATTGACCCTGGGGTTATCTCGTTCGATGCGGGCCAGGCAGTCCTCCACCAGCGCCCCCGGCGAGAGCGATCCCTCTCTGAAGCGCGCCAGAGCGTCCACGGCCGTCAGGGTTGCTAAGGTATCTGCCATGCTATTCGCCATCCTCGACACCTGCCGCTTCCAGCATGGCGTGCAGCAGCACGTTACAGCCTGCGTGGACGTGTTCGGGCGTGGCGCTTTCGATCTCGTTATGGCTGATGCCATCCTTGCAGGGAATGAAGATCATCGCGGCGGGGGCAACACGGCCAATGAACATCGCGTCGTGGCCGGCTCCGCTGATGATATCCATGTGTGACAGCTGAAGTTTTTCAGCGGCTTGTCGCACGCTATCCACACATGCTTTATTGAAATGCTCTGGCGCAAAATCTGCGGTGGGGGTGAGCTCGTATTCCAGCCCGTGACGTTGGCAAATGTCTTTAACGGCGGTAGTCACCGCTTGGCCCATGGCGATCAGGGCGTTGGGTTCCCAGTGGCGCATATCCAGGGTCATTTTGACTTGGCCGGGAATGACATTGCGCGAACCTGGGTGTAGCGTCATACAGCCTACCGTGCCGCGCCCGTGGGGTTGGTGCTCATGGGCAATTCGGTTGAGCGCTTGAGTAACTTCTGCGGCCCCCATCATGGCATCCCGACGAAGATTCATTGGGGTGGGGCCTGCATGGGCTTCAAGCCCTGTGAGGGTTAAGTCGAACCACTTCTGCCCAAGCCCACCGATGACAACGCCAATGGTGGTGTCGGTATCTTCGAGAATGGGGCCTTGCTCAATGTGTGGCTCAAAATAGGCTTTGATCTCGCTGGGGGAGACCTCATCACTGCCGCGATAGTGAATAGCATCTAAGGCATCGCTGACCGTGACACCATCGGCGTCGGTGCGCGCCATCATAGCGTCAAACGCCAGCTCACCAGTGAATACCCCGGAGCCCATCATACAAGGGGGAAATCGGCAGCCTTCTTCGTTGGTCCACGCGACCACCTCAATCGGCGATTGCGTGGTGATGTTGTGCTGGTTTAGGGTGCGAATCACTTCAAGGCCAGACATGACACCAAAGCAGCCGTCGTATTTACCGCCGGTGGGTTGGGTATCTAAGTGACTGCCCGCCATAACTGTTTTGGCGCTGGGGTCGCTGCCTTCCCGGCGGGCAAAAATATTGCCAATATTATCAATGCGAATCGTACAGCCTTCAGCACGACACCACTGAATAAACAGGTCGCGGCCTTGGCGCTCTAAGTCGGTCAGTGCCTGGCGGTTCACGCCGCCCTTCGGCGTGGCCCCTAGCTTGGCCATCTCCATGAGCGACGCCCACAGGCGGTCGCTGTCAGTGAGTAGGTTGGACTCTTTGATGGGGGTAACGTAGGTATTCATCTCACTCTCCTCGCAAAGTTAACCGGATGTGTTTTCCGTTAGTAAGTCGTGCAGCTTGGAACGGTGATTCTGATGATTGGGTGAGTCGTTGCTGACCAGCATCTGTACCGCCATTTCTGCTTCCAGTGCGCTCATGTGATGTTCAGCATCGGCCATGTGCTCGGCCATGATCTGTCGCACACGCGGGGCATCTTCAGCGCGGTAGGCATCCACTAGCTGCCGGTGGTAATCCTGGTTGGCGTGGTCGAATTGCTTTCGCTCCGGGACGTACGCTTTTTTGATCACCACCAAATCGCGCAGCATGTCGTTTAAGAACTGGCACATAAACGCGAGCAACGGATTCGGGCAGGCACGGGCCAGCAACTGATGAAACTCCAGCTCTAGAAAACGTTGGTGTCGATGATCCTCTTCATGACTCGCACAGCAGGCGCAGGCCGACATATTGGCTTCCAACTGTTGGAAGTCCTGCTCGTTGAGCTTACCCACCACGGAGGCCGCCAGTTCTACTTCCAGCAGTTTGCGTAACTGGTACACCTGCTTACCATCCAACTGCTGGAAGTGCAGGAAGTTACGCAGCATGCGGCTGGCGGGCTCCATGCTGGGCTGATTAATGACCGCGCCTCCCTTAGGCCCGGTTTTTAACGTGATGAGCCCCTCAACCTCTAAGATCTTGAGCGCTTCGCGCACGGTGCCCTTAGCGCTACCGTAAAGCTCCATCAGCGCTTTTTCGTTGGGCAGCCGGTCGCCTTCTCCCAGTGACTCTGCGGCTATCCAGCGCTTGATGTCGTCGCTAATCAGCTCGGCAAGCTTGGGTCTGCGCGGCGAGGTTGAAACAGGGGCTTGAGTCATCAACCCACTCCTTATTGGTGGTTAGCGCTATTGGTGATTTCTTGCGTATAGGCGGGTAAGCGCTCTGGGTGGTACTCGGCATCATAGTCATAGCGTGCTTGGGTAAAGCGTTCCACGACCGCTGTGTCGCGTCGATGCAGCGCGTGGCTGAGCCCAACAAACAGCGCAGCATTCAGCAATAAACCCCAGATACCCGCATGGTAGCCAAACGGTGCGCTGAGCGGGCCAAAGGTCATGAGGAGCACGCAGGCAACGCCCGCCCACAAACCCGCCAGTGCAGCGGTGGGGTGCGCTTTTTTCCAGGTGATGGCACCTATGGTGGGAATGATCAACTGCGCGGTGCCCGCCAGTGCTGCAATACCAATCGTGACCAGTACGCCAGGTACGGTAAGCGCCATGATATAAGCGGCCAATGAGAAACCCACCAGCGATAAACGACCGATATACACAATGCGCGCTTGGCTTGCGTCACGATTTACATAGCGTTTGTAAATATCCATCGTCACCACGGTAGACACCGCGTGGATCTGCGAATTAGCGGTAGACATAGCGGCTGAAGCACCGGCTGCCATGATCAGTGAAGCGAGTAGGTAAGGCGCATACTCCATCAGCATAATGGGCAGGATCTGGTCCGGGTTCTCTACGTTGGGCTCAAGCAGCACGCCTGAATAGCCAGACAGCACCGAGCCTACATAGGCAAAGGCCGCCAATCCCAGCAAGAACGGCATCAAGTTAAACAGCTTGCCGTGTTTCACCGAGTACATACGCAGCCAGATTTGCGGGCCCATAAAGGCACCAATGGCGGTAATGGCAAACAGCGAGAACCACATGGGGTAGCCCATCGTGCCGTTAGGCCCAGGCATGGTGAGATGGTCAGGAGAGGTTTGCTGAAGCTGACTAAATAGCGCTGTTGGGCCACCTACTTGGCTGGAAATGTAGTAACCGGCATACAGCATGCCGAAGAATAGCAGCGCGCCGTAAATAACGTCGGTCCAGGCGATAGCGCGGATACCGCCAATCCATACGTAGATGATAATAATGAAGTAAAACAGCAGGGCGGCGAGCCAGAAAGGAATTAATCCGCCCGAGGCAACCTCGATTAAATAAGCGCCGCCAGTGAGCTGGATCTGCAGATAAGGTACGGTAAAAATCAGCGTAATAGCGGCAACGGTAATGCGCAGTGCCTCACTATTATAAAAATCACCAATTAAATCTGAAGGTGTTAAATAATTGAATCGTTTACCTAAAAACCAAACCCGTTTGCCTATCCAGTAATACATAAAGCCAAACAGGAGGTTCCAAGCTAACGCCGTCAGAAATACCGGCCCGTTGGTATAAAACGTGGCATTAGAGCCGAGGAACGCGAACGCGCTCCACCAAGTGGCCGCGACGGTGAAGAAGACCGCGATACTCCCCATGGCACGGCCTTGAACAAAAAAGTCCTCGCTGGTTTCTTGCGATTGTCGTGCTGATAAAACCCCCACCATCAAGGGGATAATCATAAAAGCTGCAATAATTAATAAGCTACCGGTCATGGTGAACCCCTTTTTTTACAGCTGTTTAGTTGCGTGGACAGCGGATGGTTCGGGGCTGCCCCAATTGGTGAAATAAGCCACCAAAAACAGTGCCGTTAATGCAAACCACCAGAACAAGTTCCACACCAGCAGAAAAGGGAGTCCCATCACCATGGGTTCTATGCGGTTAGCCAGCATAATGAGGGGGCTTTCCAGCATAAAAAAGCTGAAGAGCATGCCGCCATAAATAGACAGCTTTAAGGGTGTTAAGTATTTCATAGCAAGTTAGCCCTTTGTTTATATTGAAATTGTGAGCAGTGTTCATAGTGCACGCAGGCAACAACAGCGCTGTTTGGCGCATTGTCTGTGCGAGTGCTACTTAGGCGTGTTCCACTGATTTGTTGTATTTATTCGTATAAATATAAGAATTAGGCGCTTTGAATCGCTACGTCAAGGTAAGTAGGCAACGTTTGGCGTTGTGATGCGTATGAATTCTCTAACGTGAACTCAAGAAAAGCATAATTTTATAAACGTAGTGGGTGGCGCATGCTGAGGGCATGTCTCATAGCGACGGAGCTGGACACTATGTTTGGTTTAAAAAGTAAAACGACCGCACAGCCAGCGGAAAAAAAGGCTGAGCAGCCTGCATCAGGCACCGCCCTCAACCAGCACTTCTGGATGCCGTTCAGCGCGAACCGCGATTTCCGCGCAAACCCGCGCATGATTGCCGGGGCGGAAGGGCGTTATTACATCGATGACCAGGGGCGCAAGCTGTTCGATTCGCTCTCTGGCCTGTGGACCTGCGGGGCAGGCCATAACCGTGAAGAGATCCAAAAAGCCGTGGCGGCGCAGCTGGGTACGCTGGATTTTGCCCCGGGCTTTCAGATTGCCCACCCGTTGGCGTTCAAGCTGGCGGAGAAAATCGCCAGCCTAACGCCAGCCGGGTTGGATCACGTGTTTTTCACCAACTCCGGTTCAGAAGCCGCCGATACCTCGGTCAAGATGGCTAAGGCCTACTGGCGTTTAAAAGGTAAGCCGGAAAAAACCCGCATGATCGGCCGCGCCAAGGGCTACCACGGGGTGAATGTTGGTGGCACCAGCCTGGGCGGCATTGGCGGCAACCGTAAGCACTACGGCCAACTGATGGACGTGACGCATCTGCCTCACACGCTGCAGGCGGGCCATGCGTACACCCGTGGCCAAGCGGAAACCGGCGCTGAGCTGGCCGATGCGCTGCTGGATCAAATCGCCCTGCACGATGCCTCTACCATTGCGGCGGTCATTGTGGAGCCGATGTCGGGCTCGGCGGGTGTGATTGTGCCGCCAAAAGGCTATTTGGATCGGCTGCGGGAGATCTGCACCGCCCACGATATTCTGCTGATTTTTGATGAGGTGATTACCGCCTTTGGCCGCAGTGGGGCGACCACCGGGGCCGAAGCGTTTGGCGTCACGCCGGATATCATGAACGTGGCTAAACAGATCACTAATGGCGCGGTGCCGATGGGGGCGGTGATTGCCACTGGCGAGATTTTCGACACCTTTATGCACGCAGGCGGTGCCCAGCATGCCATTGAATTCCCCCACGGCTACACCTACAGCGCCCACCCCGTGGCCTGCGCGGCGGGGCTGGCAGCGCTGGAGATGATGGAGCGTGAAAACTTCCCCGCTCAGGTGAACGCCATCGCTCCGTTGTTCGAGCAGAAGCTGCACGCCCTAAAAGGCCATAACCACATTGTCGATATTCGCAATTACGGCTTGGCCGGTGCCCTTCAGCTAGCGCCGCGCAACGGCGACCCCACCATTCGCCCCCGCGATGCGCATATGGCGCTGTGGGAAGCTGGCTTCTACGTGCGCTACGGCGGCGACACCCTGCAGTTCGGCCCTCCCTTTGGCACCACGGAAGCCGAGCTTGAGCGTTTGTTCGATGCCGTTGCGACCACCCTAGATTCATTGGCGTAACCCTGGCCAACCCTGTTTTGGAGTTTCATGATGAGTGTTGTTTCCCACCTGATTAACGGTGAGCTAGTGGAAAGCCAGCGCACGCTGGACGTCACCAACCCTTCTACGGGCAAGGTCATTCGCCACGTGGCGGATGCCAGCGCGGCGGATGTGGAGCGTGCCATTGCCGCAGCTCAAGCCGCTTTTCCTGCCTGGCGCGATACGCCGCCCGCCAAGCGCGCCCAGGTGATGTACCGCTTTAAGCAGTTGCTGGAAGAGCACGCGGACCGCCTCGTACAACTGGTCAGCGAAGAGCATGGCAAAACGGTTGAAGACGCCATGGGCGAGCTGAAGCGCGGCATCGAGAACGTCGAGTACGCCTGCGGCGTGCCGGAACTGTTAAAAGGCGAGTACTCCCACAACGTGGGGCCGGGCATTGATGCCTGGTCTAACTTCCAGCCGCTGGGCGTGGTCGCGGGTATTACCCCGTTTAACTTCCCCGCCATGGTGCCGCTGTGGATGTACCCGATGGCGATTGCCTGCGGTAACACCTTTATTCTTAAACCTTCCGAAAAAGACCCGTCAGCGGCCATGGCCGTGGCCGAACTGCTGCAAGAAGCGGGGCTGCCCAAAGGCGTGATGAACGTGATTCACGGCGGTCGCGAAGCGGTGGAAACACTCTTAGATGCCAAAGCCGTGAAAGCCATTTCGTTTGTGGGTTCTACGCCCGTGGCGGAAGCGATCTATTCCCGCGGCTCGGCGGCGGGCAAGCGCGTTCAGGCCCTGGGCGGTGCGAAGAACCACGCGGTGATTCTGCCGGATGCCGACCTGGAAAACGCCGCCAACACCCTGATGGGCGCTGCCTACGGCAGCTGCGGCGAGCGCTGCATGGCGATCTCGGTAGCGGTGTGCGTAGGCGATGAAACTGCTGACCGGTTAGTGGAAACCATGCTACCCAAAATCGCCCAGTTGAAGGTGGGCCCGGCTACCGATAAAGGCCTGGATATGGGCCCGCTGGTCACCGCAGAGCATCGCGATAAAGTGCTTGGGTTTATTGAAGATGGCGTGAACGCTGGCGCTTCGCTGGTGGCGGATGGCCGTGGCCTGACCGTGGCTGGCCATGAAGAGGGCTATTTTGTGGGTGGCTGCCTGTTCGATAACGTCACCGCTGAGATGCGCATTTACCAGGAAGAGATTTTTGGGCCGGTACTCTGCGTGGTACGGGTCGGCAGCCTGGACGATGCCATGCAGCTGATCAACGACCACGAATACGGCAACGGCACCTGCCTGTTTACCCGCGATGGCGAAGCCGCCCGCCGCTTCACCGATGGTATCGAAGTGGGCATGGTGGGGGTGAACGTACCGTTGCCCGTGCCGGTGGCGTATCACAGTTTTGGCGGCTGGAAGCGTTCGCTGTTTGGCGACCTTCACGCCTACGGCCCAGACTCGGTGCGCTTCTACACTCGCCGCAAAGCGGTTTCCCAGCGCTGGCCTTCCGTCAGCGAAGCCACACGGGCGGAGTTCTCGTTTCCTACTAACCAGCGTTGACGCGATGCGCTAACTGCGCCATCTTCACTGCACCACCGCCTGCATCATTGTTGGGCGGTGGTGTATTTTTTGGTGCGTATTATGAGCGGTCAGGGTTGCAAAGGGATACCAGCGTGGCGAGAACACAGGACGAAATTCGGCAAACGAACGTCAAAAAGATCCTTCAGGCGGCGGAGCAGCTGTTTGCCGAAAAAGGCTACGCCGGTGCCTCCATGGGCGACATTGCCCAGTTAGCCGACCTGCCAAAGTCCAATGTGCACTACTATTTCGCCACTAAGAAAGTACTCTATCAAGAGGTATTGCTGGCGCTATTAGAGCTATGGAAGCAGGACGCGCTCTGCTTTGAGCTGTATGAAGACCCCCGAGTGGTGCTCTCCACCTACATTCGCGCCAAGATGAACCACTCTCGCAACCGCGCCCACGGCTCCAAAGTGTGGGCCGCTGAAGTGATGCAGGGTGCCCCGATGCTCAAAGAGCGCCTGCGCGATAACCTTTATGAATGGGCCAAACTAAAAGAGTCGAAAATCCGCGAATGGGTCGATTCCGGCCAAATCAATCCCGTCGAGCCTTCGTACCTGCTTTACATGATCTGGGCCTCCACCCAGCACTACGCGGACTTCGACTACCAAATCTACCTGCTCAACGACGACAAACCTCTGGACGACTTACAGTTTGAAAAAGCCGTGCAGTCGGTGACCTCTGTGATTTTAAGAGGCATTGGGCTGACGGCTTAGACTTTCCAGGCTTACTTGCTCAGCAATCAAACAAAAAAGTTCGTACATAATGGTGGCTCCAAGCAGTGCTGTGTTGCCGCTGGGATCGAAGGGTGGGGAGACTTCCACTACATCGGCGCCGATAAGCGGTATGCCGCGAAAGCCGCGCACTAGCTGCAGGGCTTGCAGGCTGGTAAGACCGCCTACTTCAGGGGTGCCGGTCCCAGGCGCGAAGGCGGGGTCGATGCTATCGATATCGAAGGATAGATATACTGGGCCGCTGCCCACGACGCGGCGTGCTTCAGCGACTGTCGCTTCAATGCCCAGCGCATCTACTTCTTCCATAAATATTACTCGCATGCCGCTAGCGTCTGAGTAGTCCCAGCCTTGTGTGGTGTTTTGGGCACCGCGAATGCCAATTTGCACCGTGCGTTTGGGGTCAATCAGGCCATGTTCACAGGCGAGGCGGAAGGGGCCGCCGTGGTGAAATTTTGAGCCCTGAAACTCGTCCCAGGTGTCGGTATGAGCATCAATATGGATCAACCCCACCGGGCCATCGGCCGCTAAGCCACGCAGGATGGGATAGGTAATCAAGTGGTCGCCACCAACGCTTAGCGGGATAACGCCTGCTCGGCGAATCGCCGAGTAATAAGTGGCAATATCATTGGAGACCTGCTCAAGGTCGTAGATCGATGAAAAGCGAACGTCGCCTATGTCGGCAATGCGTGCCTGAGCAAAAGGGTCTAGACGTGTGACATGGTGCAGGCTGCGCATCATACTCGACTGGTTGCGAATCTCACGCGGGCCATGGCGGGCGCCTGGGCGATTGCTGACCCCGCCATCAAAAGGAATGCCGACCAGGGCAATATCGAGTTCGTCTAACGATTCGGCTAGCGGCGCACGCAAGAAGCTGGCTATTTCGCGATAGCGTGGCTCCTGGTGCGGTAGGTAGCTTTCGCCGGTGGCGGCATTGCGGCGAGTGCCGTCGGTGCCCTTGGCCATGTGGCTCTCCTTATCGGGTTAAGCTCGCCAAACTGGCGGCCAGTAGTTGCGTGCCTGCAACGGCATCATCAAGTTCAGTATGCTCATCAGGGTGGTGGCTAAGGCCATCGCGGCAGGGTACAAACAGCATCGCTGTTGGGCAGTGGTTGGCGAGGTGAATCGAATCGTGAAAGGCACCCGATACTAATCGCGGTGCAGTAATACCTAGTTCATGGGCGGTGTCATCAAGCAGAACGGTGAGGGTGGCGGGAAACGCCACTGGCTCAACGCGCGATAGCGATGTCAGTGTTGCTTTGCAGCCTGCCCAGGTCTGCTGAGCGAGCTCATTGAATTCGGCTTCCAGCGCTTTTAGCGTCGCTGCTTCGGGGTGGCGTAAATCAATAGTGAAGGTGACCTGATCGGGAATGGTGTTCACCGAGCCAGGGCTGACGGCAAACGTGCCAATGGTAAAACGCACGCGGTCTTCGCTATCTCGGGCGGCTTCTCGTAGTGCGGTTGCCAGCGCACAGGCGCCCTCTAGCGCATCGCGACGCATGGCACGCGGGGTGGTGCCCGCGTGGTTGGCGCTTCCCGATACGGTGACTTCATACCAGCTAACGCCTTGAATGCCTTCTACAACGCCTGCAGAGACACCCTGGCGCTCCAGAATAGGGCCTTGCTCAATATGCAGCTCAAGAAAAGCATGCATCGGAGTTGCCAACGGGCGACGGGGAACGCCTGCAGCGTCCAGTTCCGCCAGGCAAGTATCCAAGGCACGTCCCAGACTGACGCCGTCGTTGTCTTCGACTAAGCGCGTTTCATCCAGGCTTCGCACGCCGCAAAATACCGCCGAACCAGAAGTGCCGGGTGAGAAGCGCGCCCCCTCTTCATTAGTCCAACTCACCAGTGAAAGAGGGCGGCGCGGTGTAAACCCCGCCTGCTTAAGCGCGCGCAGTGCTTCAAGCCCTGCCAGCACGCCCAGCGCTCCATCGTACTTGCCACCCGTCGGTTGGCTATCCAAATGACTGCCCGTAACGACAGGCTCAAGCGCGGGGTCACTACCGGGCACATCAAGAAACACGTTGCCGATCGCGTCGACGCTTGCCCTGGCACCCAGTGCGCTGGCCTGCTCAATCAGCCAAAGCCGGGCGCGGGTGTCGTTGTCATCAAGCGCTAAACGCGCTACACCGCCGTCTGATCGGCCGCCCATCTTCGCGACCGTGGCTAAGTCGTTGGCAAGTCGTTCCGGGTTTACCGCTGCTGCTATCGCCGCCACATCAATGACGGGCTTCTCGGTTGGATAATGAAGGTGGCTTTCCATCAGGCTCTCCCTAGGGGATTTTATTCGTAGACTTCAAAATGTACCTCGACAGGTACGCAGTCTGCACCATTGATGGGAATAATGTCTTGCGGGCAGGCGGACATCGCCACGATACAGTCCATCTCAGCGCGTAGCTCGACATAGTCACCGGGTTTGGACACAGGCGGGCACCAGTCGACTTTCATCTGGTCATTAACGGGAATGTTCATCCATAGATTGAGCGGCTGAGGCACCTCGGGAGTGACAATGCCTATCGCTTTCATGGCTAAACGCAGGTTATCGGCGCAGCTATCGTGGTAGCCCTCAACACCCAGCGTCATATAGCGGAACAGGTCGCAGGCGGCCATTAGCGTGTCGTGGATACCCGGCGAAGTGTCGGCGGTGAGGGTCATGATCGGGCGGCGGCGGTTACTTATCAGCGGGTCGCCTGCCTGAGGAATCAGCGCGCTCAACCAGGCACGCCCGTGCTCCCAAGACATGAACTCGTTGATATTATCGGTGCTAAACGCCCAGGTGTCGCACACTTGGGTACCGTGGGTATTAATAATACGGATGGTTTGTCCGGCTTTTAGACGCACTGCCCGGCCGCCACGGGCGGCGACTTCGTAGCGCTTGCCTAACACCGGCGTGCCGTCGGGGGAGATGGGGTTTTCCAAGCTGTGGTTATGGCCGCAGGGTTCGCTGTTGCTGCGCGGCAGTTGCTCAATGCGAGCGTGGTCAAAGCGTGTATCAGAACTCATGGGATGCTCCAGGTGTTTTAATCGTGTTTAGGTGACTGAGTCAGTCGATATGGCGCTCACGCCAGGTATTAAGAAACTGTTGAAGGCGTTCGCTTTTTGGTTGGCGGAACAGGGTTGCGGGCGGGCCGCTCTCGACCACGCGGCCTTGATCCATAAAGATCACGCGGTCAGCCACTTTGGCGGCAAAGCCCATTTCATGGGTGACGATCACCATGGTCATGCCATCGGCGGCTAGCTTTTTCATGACATCCAGGACTTCGCCAACCAGTTCAGGGTCGAGCGCCGAGGTAGGCTCATCGAAGAACATTACTCTGGGCTTCATGGCGAGCGCCCGAGCAATCGCCACCCGCTGCTTCTGGCCACCAGAAAGGCTCTCGGGAAAGTGGCCTGCACGGTCAGCAAGGCCAACCTGTTCGAGCATGGCCATGCCTTCCACTTCTGCATCCTGCCGGGAAAGGCCGTTAACCAGACGCAGCGCTTCGGTCACGTTCTCCAGTGCCGTGCGATGGGGCCATAGGTGAAAGTGCTGGAACACCATGCCCACTGGCGCGCGCACTTCATCTACGCGCTTTTCACTGGTGCGCACACGCTTGCCGTTGCGATCCTCAAAGCCCAATAGCTGGCCGTCGATATAAACGCTGCCATGATCGTAGGGCTCCAAGAACGCCAGACAGCGTAGCAGGGTGGATTTACCCGAGCCGGAGGGGCCAATCACGCAGACCACTTCGGAAGGGGCGAGGCTGAAGTCGATGTTGGTCAGCACTTCCAGATCGCCAAACTGCTTACTGATACCGTGTGCCTCAACAATGGCTTTTTGTCGGGTAGGCGTAGGCGGTGAGAGTGTGTCAGCCGTTGGCATGGGAGTTATCCTTTTGAGCGACATGGCGCGGTTGACGATTGGCTAAGCGTTTTTCCAGCGCATAGCCGCCCCGGGCGACCAGTTCAATCATCAGCCAGTAGAGCAACGCAACCGCCAAGTAGGGCTCGATGACCTGAAACGTCTGATTAACGATGGTGGTGGCGTTTTTGGTCAGGTCATCCACTGAGATAATCGAAATCAGCGCGGACTCTTTCACCAAAATGATTAGCTGATTGGTGCCGGGCGGTACGATCAGACGTGCCATCTGAGGAATCTGAATACGTATCAGCGCGTGCCAGGGTGAAATGCCGAGCATTCGCGCCGCCTCAAGCTGGCCTTTGGGAATGGACTTGAAGCCGCCACGATAAATTTCCGCAAAGTAGCCTGCGCCATACAGCCCAATACCGGTGACACCGGCAATCTCAGCATCTAGCCGTAGGCCAATGCTGGGGCCGCCGTAATAGAGTAAAAACAACAGAATCAGCAGCGGGATGCCGCGGCAAATTTCCACATAGCAGGCCACCGGATAGCCGAACAGGCGTGGATTAGCCAGCCGTAGCGCCGCCAGCACCAGCCCCAATGAAACGGCTAGTAAGCAGCCGAAAAAGCAGATCCACAGCGTATTCCACAACCCTTGCAGAATCAGCCCACGGACGTCCCATAGCAGGGCAATATCAAACATAACGGACACTCCCCTATTCGGTGGCAAGACCGCCGGTCATGCGGTGTTCTAAGTAAGCGCTGAGTCGTGCCAGCACCAAATTGACCGCGAGATAAAGCAGCGCGGCAGCCAAATACGTTTCCAGCGGCTGAAAGGTGCGTGAGGCGATTTGCTCGCTAACGCGCATTAGTTCGGTAACGGCAATCACCGATATTAGCGATGAATTTTTGAGAATCGTGATGATCTCGTTCGTCAGTGGCGGCAGCGTCAGGCGAAATACCTGAGGCATGATGATGCGCCTGCGGGTTTGCCACGCCGAGATGCCCGCCATGCGCGCCGCTTCTATTTGCCCAGCGGGAATGTGGCTGATGCCGCTACGGAAAATTTCCGATTGGAAGGCGGCCGTATTCAGCGTAAGCGTCAAAATAGCGGCGGTAATAGGTGCGATCTCAATGCCGATTTCGGGCAGTAAGTAATAGACCAGCAGCAGTTGCAGCAGGATGGGGGTGCCACGCCAAAAGCTGCGGTAAAGCCCGCAGGGCCAGCGCACTAGGCGATACCGGCTGGTCAAACCAAAGGCCAGCAAAACGCCTAATACCAACCCCAATGCGATGGCGGAAAGCGAGACCACCAAGGTGGTGGTCAAGCCTTTGAGCAGCACAGGGTAGTGGTTGAGCAGAATCTCAAACATGTAGCACCTGTAAAATGAAGAAAAACGGCTTCACCAACTCAACCCTTTTTACTCGGCCGCTGGGAGTTCTAACGGTAGATCCATCGGGCCACCGAACCATTTTTCCTGTAGCTCATTCAGGGTGCCGTCTTCATTTAGGCGTTGAATCTGCTCATCCATAAAGGCGTTAAGGGATGCGCTCTCTTCGTCATCGCGTCCGGCCCAGGAGAAGTAAACCGGGTCGCCGAAAGTGCCGACCACTTCAAACACATCAGGGCGGGTGCGCTCGGCTTCGAGCAGGTTAGGAAGACTATTGATCACCACATCGACACGGCCCGTCCCTAGCTCGGCATAGGCCTCATCAACGCCTGTGTAGGTACGAATATCTGCAACGGGTGTTCCCGTTTCTTCTAACTCTGCGGCCAATGCCTCCAGCGCTTCTAACTGCGCTGAGCCTGCCTGAGCGGCGGCTACTTTGCCGGCGATATCTTCAGGTGAGCTGATGTCATCCTCGCCAGCGCGTTTGAGCATTGCCATGGTGGCATCGGCAATGGGAGCGCTTAAGTGGTAGCGCTCCATACGCTCGGGCGTGGCGGTGACCGACGTAATGACGTAGTCAAAGCGCTCTCGCTCCAGCCCCGGCAGAATGCCTTGCCAAGGGAGATCCATGCGGATCAATTCGACGCCCTCAAGCTCGCTCATGATGTGTTCCATGATGTCGGCGGAGTAGCCGACAATTTCGCCATCTTCTATGTATTCAAACGGGGCGAAGCGCGCTTCAGTGCCGACGGTAAAGGTGGCATCGGTGCGAATGTCGTCTAACAAATCGCTATGAGCGGTAGTGGCGAAGCTAACGCCAAGTAGGAGGCCAGCGGTAATAGTCGGGATACGTTGCATGGGGATGCTCCTCGGGGTGGTGATACTCGAATCAGCGGCTATCGCCTACTGAGCAAGAACCCCTTGAGTTAAGCAGGCGTTATGCAACAATAAAACTGTTATCTTTCGATGTTCATACCCATTTTATTGATGTTAATTGCACTAACTTAGAGCATGCCGATGAAACTCTCAGCCGCTGACCTGAAAAGCCTCTCTGTATTCCTTGCGGTGACCGAGCACCGTGGCTTTGCCGGTGCGCAAACGGCGCTGCATATGAGCCAGTCTGCTATCAGTTTTCATATTCGTGCTCTTGAGGAGCGGGTAGGGTTCACTGTCTGTCATCGGGGGCGGCAGGGGTTTGAGCTAACCGAGCGGGGCACCATTGTGTATGAGCGCGCTAAACAGCTGCTCTCTTCGGTAGACGATTTCGACAGCGAGATGAGCGAGCTGCGCAGCTCCGTTTACGGCACGCTGCGCTTGGGCGTAGTCGATAACACCATTATGGATGTCGAGCTTGATCTGCAAGGCGTGATTGGCGAATTCCTACGTAAGAATCCACAGGCGCGTCTCAATATCACTGTGGGCAGCCCTGATCGCTTGATTGGCGAGATTGCTAATGGAGCCTTACAGCTCGGCATCCTGCCGGAAACGGCGCAAATGGAAGGCTTGCAGCACCGTCAGGTCTACACCGAAGTACACGGTATCTACTGTGCAAAACGGCATCCGCTGTTTGCTCGTGACAGCGCTCAATTAACGGTTGAGGACGTCATCAATCACCCCTTTGTGGTACGCCCCTATGCCAACCTGCAAGAGCTTCAAAGTTTCCCCAATGCCCAGGTAGGTGCCCATGCATCCAATATGGAAGCCCAGGCGCTACTGATTTTAAGCGGCCACTTTATTGGCAATTTGCCCCACTATTATGCCAACCACTGGGTGGAGCGGGGCGAACTCAAAGCGCTGCTGCCGGATCAGGTGGAGATCGCTTCGCCGTTTTGTGTCGTTACTCGAGCCGGGCGACGCCCCTCGCTTATTGTGCGCTCATTTATTCAGGAACTTGTCGCCCGGCTTTGGCAACAGTCGCATCTGGTTGAAGCGTATAAAGGGGATGAGCTGTTGCCCAAGACTGGCTCAACTGATGATGCATCGTTCGATTAACTTGGCGCTAAAAATATATCCCCTCTACCCACCAAGACCGCCTGCCCCCCTACCGTCACATACCCAGGCGTTATATCACCATTGGCCGCCGTATAAATAACGCTGGGCCGTCCCATTTCAACGCCTTGATGAATCTTGCACTGCAGTGCCTCGTGCTTGAGTGAGGCTAAGTAGCCGGTTAACGCTGCTGCGGCGCTGCCGGTGGCTGGGTCTTCGCAGAGGCTGTCGTGCATACAGAACATGCGGCTGCGAATCACGGTCTTTTGTCCCGCTGAATGCTCCCTCGCGTACAGGTAGATTTGAACCGCACTGTTTGGCATCACGGCACTTGCCCAGAGGGCGGAGGAAATACAGACGCTCTCTAATGCTGCGATATCCGATAGCTCAATCAGGTGAAAGGGCAACCCGAAGGAGGCGATGACCGGATCGCCCACTACCTGATGGATATCTAACCCCAACAGCTCAACGGTGGTGGGGCGATCGAGAGTGCTGTCTGCCAGCATAACGGCCTTGGATGTTTTGAACGTTGCCCTACCGTTGGCCCATGTGATCGCGAGTTTCCCGATGGGCGGATGAAGCACCAAGGGTTGCTCTGGGTGAGCGAGTTTTAACGCCGCCAATAGGTGGGCAGTGCCTACCGTAGGGTGTCCTGCAAACGGCAGCTCCCTGGTCGGGGTGAAAATTCGCATGGGGTAGTGTTGTGGCGCTGACTCGGCGCTCAAGAACACCGTTTCCGCCAGATTTAACTCATTGGCTAGCGCTTGCATGGTGCAGGTGTCCAGCCCATCCGCGTTGAGAAACACGGCCAGTGGGTTGCCCGTAAAGTGCTGGTCGGTAAAGACATCCAGCAAGTAATACTCGGCGGTGGTCATACATCCCCCTTATTAGAGAGCGTCTGTTTCCAGAACGTTTGTTTTCCCTCCTGGCAGGCCTGTTCACGGGTGAGGCCAATATCTTTCAGCAAGTGGTCATCTAGCGTGAGCAGCTGCCGACGGCTGCGTTGGTAGCGGCTTAGCTGGTAACGAAGCTGAGTGAGGCTGAAGCGTGGCATGGCGGCTCTCCGAGCGGTGGGGTGCCTGTTTAGGTTACGCAGCCTGCTGGTGGCAATACAGATATAGATTTTTTTATTTTTACGGTACAGATGGGGCGTGTTATACCTCTGTATGGCGAAACGAGATGCCTTCTGTATGGCAGATGAACCGAGCGGGGGTGGGCGTGATGACGCGTTATGAAGAGGTGGCGGCAACGTTACGGGAGCGGATTGAGCACGGGATTTATCGCGTGGGCGACCGGTTACCCTCTATTCGCGCGGTCTGCCAAGAGCTGAATGTGAGTATCTCAACGGCGCAAGAAGCGTACCGCCAACTCATGGACGCCGCACTGATTGAGTCGCGGCCAAAGTCGGGCTACTTCGTGCTGCCGTGTCGTATTCCCTCCGTTTTGCCCTCTGTTTCGCGACCAGCCCAGTGCCCGCTGGATGTCTCCCAGTGGGACCAAGTGCTAGCAGTCTGTCGGACTTGAGGTTAATGGATGAGCTGAGGCGTGGGTTCTTCACCCCCCCCTGTGTTGGTGTTGGTGTTGGTGTTGGTGTTGGTGCTGTTGTGTGGCTCTTAACCTGCCCCTCAGC
>NZ_JAKGAY010000031.1:0-40224 GCF_021532545.1 Halomonas sp. Cn5-12 | reverse complement strand
AGCGACCGGAGCGGAGGGCAGCGGCCTAGCTGCTATCTAGTGAAGGCGTGTGGAAGCAGGAAGGTTCTGGGGGTGATCTCAGAACCCTCGCCCAAAGCGCGAAGCGCGGCGGGCGGGGAGTGTCAGTTCCCAGCTACACCCTGCCCTGGTTATCCGACTCTACCGCTTCGTGCATCCGCGCCAGTATGTCGGGTACAGCGGCCTGAACGCGGTTCCAGCTAGGAATAAATGGCCGTTCGCGGGGGTTATCCAAAAACAGGTTGCCCGCTTCCAGCAGGTTGCTGGCAAATAACTCCACCGCCTGCTCTTCACAGTGACGGTCTAAACTCAGGCCGTTCATGGTGGCGTCGTGGTCGTAGGCTTCGATCAAATCGAGTGCTAAACGATAGTACGTGGCTTTTAGCGTGCGAAAGTCTTCACTGCTAAAGCTTACGCCTTGGGTGGCCAGCTTGCGATATAGCGCTTTCGCGATATCCAGGCTCATGCGGTTAAGGCCTGCATTGGCGTCATCTTCGCTAACGGGCTGATGCTTGTGATCGTAGGCATCGGCAATATCGACCTGACATAGCTGGCGGTGGGAGTAGTTGCGCTGCAGCTCAGAGAGTACGCCAATTTCCAGCCCCCAGTCGGCAGGAATACGGATGCCTTCCAGCACATCGCTGCGCATTGCGAACTCTCCAGAGAGCGGGTAGCGGAAGCTATCTAAGTAGTCCAAATAGGGTAGCGGCCCGCATACCGTTTTTAGTGCCCGCAGCAGCGGCGTCACCATCAACCGAGAAACGCGGCCGTTCAGTTTTCCTTCCGCGATGCGCGGGTAGTAGCCCTTACAGAAGCGGTAGTTAAAACGTGGATGCGCCACGGGGTACATGAGCCGAGCCAACAGGCTGCGGTCGTAGGTCAGGATATCGCAGTCGTGTAATCCCACCACCGACGAGCGGCCAGACGCCAGCACGTAACCTGCGCAATACCACACGTTGCGCCCTTTGCCTGGCTCTAACGCTCCCAGACCGTGGCTTTCCAGCTCGGCGTCTAACTCACGCAGGCGTGGCCCGTCGTTCCATAGAATGCGGGTGTGCTGGGGCAAGCGAGAGAAAAACTCCCGGGCGTACAAGAATTGCTCACGGTCGGCGCGGTCCAGGCCAATTACAATCTCGTTGAGGTAAGGCACCTTCACTAACTCATCCACGATGGCTGAAAGCGCCGGACCTTCCAGCTCGGAAAACAGCGACGGCAGTATCAACCCCATCGGGCGACGCTTAGCAAACTGACTCAGCTCCTGCTCCAGTGCCTCTACCGGGCGGCGAGTTAGGTTATGAAAATCGGTGATAACGCCATTTTGATGAAAGTCACTCATTCGCTGATCCCCTTTTGGGTTAGGCCGTTTCTGGTTGTTGGCTGAGTACCGCCGCTAGTCGGCGGTCGTCTCGCCCCCACCAGTGGGCTACCCCCTCGGCCCAGCCCGTTGGTCCAGTTTCCTTAGTGCGATAAAGCGCTGTGTTCGTGGGTGTGACGGTTAAGTCGTGGCAGCCTTTAATCACGACAGCCTGATCGACGGCATCGAGCATGGAAATATCATTGGGGCCATCGCCTAGCCCTAATGAGAGCGGCGCACGACCCCGTAAAGCGGTAAATCGTTTAACCAGCCAGTCAACGGCACTGCCTTTATCCGAGGCCTTACCCATTACGTGCCAAAAGCGCCCGCCTTGCGTCAGCGTCAACCCATCGCCCTCAAGCGCTAAGCGAAAGTTTGCCAGCGCGGCCTCGTCGTCTTCCCAGATAAGCGGCTCGCTGCCTTCACGCTTTCGGGCAGCCTTGGCACGGGGTTCATCTAAACCGGTAAGCGCCATGACTTGGGTAATATCCAGCTCACTCATACGGGTAAAACGAACGCCCAGGCGTTTGCGCCAGACGTTAAGCCGTGCCCGGATAAAGCCCACATCTACTCCAGTGTGTTTAACCACCACGCCATCCAGGCCACTCCCTGGGCGGTCTAGCCGTGCGTGACACCAGCCCGGTGGCAGGCCAATCACAGCGCCGTTTTCCGCCACAAATGGGGTAGCTGTCAGGCCTAGCGCTTCACGCAGGGAAATAAGCTCGGCACGGGTTTTACTAGTGACCGGTATAACGGGCACGCCCTGCTTTTTTAGGCGCGCCAGCCAAGGCGCTGCCGGTGAGAAGTCATAGCTGTGGTGGTCTAGCAAGGAACCGTCTAGGTCAGTGACCACCAAGCGCGGTTGAAGCGCTGGGTCAGCACTATCGGGCGACAGCGCTATATCAGGCAACTCAGCCTGAGTATGTGCAGTGCGAGTCTGTTCGGTCATGGCACCACCTTATTGCAATCTTAAAAGCCGTTACGCAGGCATTTCTTTCGGATAAGCAATAAAGCAGAATGTATGCCAATGAAGTTCATCTAATATAAATCAAATACTTAAAATCAAAGAAAGGGTGCTGAAGGCTTGAGCACCAAAAAAGCGCATCAGAAAAGCACCAAATAGGTGCAAAAATGGTGAACTAAGTTTTTCATTTAAGATGTCGGCCTAAAAGCCTACAAAAAATTGCACAAGCGCTTGGCAAAATCTCATAAATAGCTATACTTATATTGTACTCACTGACATTCATGTCCACCCCCTCACCTGATGTCAGTGAGCCAAGCCCTTTCAAGCCCGCCTACCCCCGGCGGGCTTTTTTTGCGCTTGCTTTGCCTGCTCTTACTCTACATGGATGACCACTTCTACTCGGCGGTTGCGGGCACGCCCTTCGGCGGTGTCGTTATCGGCTAGCGGCTGGGTAGCCGCTAGGCCCACTGCCCGCAAACGCTCAGAGGCCACACCCGCCTCCTCCAAGGCTTCTACAATGGCGATAGCACGGGCGCTTGAAAGCGCCCAGTTAGATGAAAACTCCGGCGTGTTAATGGTTTGGCTATCGGAGTGCCCCTCTACCCATACTTCACCATCGTAGCGCTGAATGGTTTCCAGCAGGCTACCCACCAACGATGAGCCGCCTTCGGTAAGCTCCGCCGTAGCAGAAGGGAACAGCAGCCTATCTTGCACCCGCAAGCTAATGCCCTCCGCCACACGAGAGACCTCTACGCCCTCTAAATTTGGCAGATACGCTGACGTTTCAACGCGCTCAGGCAGGCTTGTGTCCAGCGCTAGGGCGCTGCTGATGGCCTCATCGCTGATTTCCTGAACATTAACCGGGGGGCGATCCGTCAGCAGCACCATATAATCTGCCATGGGCGAAGTGGCCACCTCTTCTTCTACGCGCACCAAAGGAGTAGGAAGTATCGGTGTCAGGCGTTCAGACAGCGTCTTAACGAACGGTAGCTCCTCGGCCGGCGTTAGCTCTGCTGGTTCAGGGAGTGCTAATAGCGGCGGCACCCTAAAGGTGGAGACAGAACGGGTGGGTAAACCCGCCACACCCAGCGCGGCACTAATCGCCATCGGATTTAGCGTTCCAGGGGCAGATGCCAACCCCGAGCTACGTTGTGAACGAAATTCATCCAACACGTCGGGCAACGGCACTTCCAGCGGTGGCGCAATGAGGTTATCAGGCTCAACCTGGTTATCCGCAGATGACCACTCCGGGCTTGTCACCCCAGCTGCGGCGATAATAATCACAAACAGTGCCACCAACAGCGTCATAATGTCGATGTAGCTAATCATCCAGCCGCTATTGCTCTCGTCTTCGGGGTACGTAGACAACAGCGAATCATGGCGTGGGCCGCTGCGGTGGTCTTCAAGCATGGGTGTTATCACTCATTCAAGTTTCTAACCTCGTGGCCGATCTAAGCTAAGCATGGCAAACTAGTCTATCAAATAGCTGTTTAGTAGCGATAAGGAACTATCAGGTGCGCATTCTTCCCACGTCATTCCCCATTGTCCACTTTTTACGCCCCGTTGGCCTGGGAATTGCCAGCCTGATGCTGAGTGGTTGTTTTTATGCCAACACATCACAGGCACCTATCGCCACCACTTACCCTTACACGGAACAGCAGCGCATGCAGGCGGCCCATCACTGGGATGTACTCGCACGCCATGAAGCTACCCAAATCCTACAGCGCGAACGCGTGCGTTTTCGTGATTTTTACATTACCCCCGCAGAAGAAAGCAGCGCCTCTGCCTATAGTGGCGGCGAGTTTGGTCGGGGCTTTCGTACTTTGCTCACCAGCGAGCTAGTATCACGCGGCGCGACATTGATGACCGTTCCCACAGCGAATACCGCCAACATTCATGTCGATGTTGAAGTTGTGACGCATCGAGATCGTGGCTTTATACGCCCGCCCGTGGGCGCATTCACAGCCTTAACCGCTGGCATTGCTGTGGCCACCATTCCTTATAATCAGTGGAGCGAACCTGCATTAGCGCTTATCCCTGGTGCGATTGCTGCCGATATTACCAGCGGCAGCTGGACGCATACCGGCAATGAAGAAGTGATTATTACCACCCAAATTTTAGACGGCGAACGAATCATCTACTCCTCCTCCAATATCTATTACATTAATGCAGGTGACCGCCGTCACTACGCGCCGCACCGGGTTCCCCAAGCGCCCACCACGCCAACAGTTTCTATCACCGACACCTGGTAATGTTTATGTCTTTACGATCTCTGTGCGCTCCTATTCGCGTAATGATGCTGCTGCTCACTATGCTGGTGCTAACGGGCTGCTCGACGCTAGGCAGTAATGCCCAACCGGAAGAGCCTAAACCTGATCTTTCTCAGCTTGCCCATCAGGCAGCGCAGCAGATGGTGGCGAACAACCCAGACCTGACCCGCTACAGCCCCATGATTGCCGCTACCTTTGTCAGCATCGATAACCTAAGCCAATCCTCTACTTTTGGCCGTATTAGCTCGGAGATCATGGCGTCCGCTTTGGCACAGCAAGGCATGCAGGTTCGCGAAGTCAAAATGCGTGACAGCATGTTTATTGAAGAGAGCGTGGGTGAACTTATTCTCTCCCGCCAAGTTCAACGTCTTAGCGCCCAGCACAACGCCCGCTCGATTTTGATGGGAACTTATGCCCAAGGGCAGGATTACCTCTATGTGAGCGCACGGGTAGTTCGCGCTGGCGATGCCATGGTATTGGGTAGCGCAGATTTCCAGCTACCGCTCGACAATAACATGCGCAGCCTACTGGAAGGCCAAGGAGGCTGGTAACGCCCCTTCGCTTAACCGTTACGCACGGAACTAATTTAAAAGGATTCTCATGCCTACAAGGCCTGCCACCAACAAAACGCTGATAGTGGTTGTTAGCCGTTTTATTAAGCTATTTGCTAACATTACCAAGTTACTCAGCTATGTCTTTCACGCTATTGTTCCCAACAAGCGCTTCACGCTGCCAGAGCGCTCCGCGCCCTGGTTAGCGCCTAAAAATGATTCGGTAGTTCCACGTATTATTTGGCAAACCAACTTTACCAATAAAGTCACCCTGCCGGTTTATCTCAACTACCTGTTCAACCGCCTGATGGCCCCGCGCTTTGAGTATCGGTTTATGATTACCGAAGCCCGAAAAGCATTCATTGCCGAACACTACGACAAAGATATTAATCAGCAGTACTCACGGCTGCAAATTGGTGCCGCCCAGGCGGATTTTTGGCGCTTATTGGTACTGCAAAAACATGGCGGGGTCTACCTGGATATCGATGCCCACGCCATTTGGCCACTTGGCAGCGTGATACCTAACGATATTGACGAGCTTTATGTTACTACCCGTAAGGGCGAGCTAAGTAACTACTTTATTGCCAGCAAACCCAACAACCCTAATCTGGCGCTGCTCATTGAACAAATTAGCGTCAATATCAAGCAGAATGAGTTGACTAATGTGTTCGACATTACCGGGCCTGGGGTATTTATCCAGTGGCTAACCCACGCCAACGTGCCTACCGTGTCTTACCGCCACGCCTGTAACCAGGGCAGCTTTACCAACGAGCACTTTCAGTACATTGATAAAAAAGCGGGTAAATGGACGCGGGAGCAAAAAACCGTTGCGGTTATAGCGCCTACAGCAGCTGAAGAGGCACCGCTTAACGATGCGAACTAAATAAAGCTGGGTGCCGCGCACCCAGCTTTATTTCCCCACCCGGCCTTTACGACACAATTCTCCTTCTTGCACGATAACTCCCCCATAGCACCGCTAACCAAAACGCATAGAAAGTAGCGCCGCTGTTATGGGCCAAAAAAGTTTGCGATAAACCAAAATCAATAAATGCGACCGGTAACAGCGTGCCCGCTACCGCCAATGAGCGAGTGGGCAAATCAGGGTGCGATAAGCTAGGGGCAAACATCCTCATCGGGATCATATAAAGCATGAGCAGCACGGCCAGCCCTACCAGCCCTCGTTTAGCAAAGGCATCGATAAACTCGTTATGGGCATGGCCAAACTCCGCCGCCACGGGGGAGATAACACCCTGCTCGCCTAGTTCCCCCAAAGCCTCACGGTAGCCAGCCTCGCCCCAGCCCAGCAGTGGCCGCTCGGCAATTAACTGAGCAGCCCCGCGCCACATTTCAAAACGCAAACCCAGCGACGTTTCGGTTTTCGTACCGGCGACATAGTGGCTAATATCGCTAACAGCAGCCTCAACCCGTTGCTGAACCCCCGTTTGCGGCAGCACATATACCGCTGCAAACAGGGTGAATACTGCTCCAACCGCGCCTACCTTTATCGCCATCGGCAACTGGCGGCCATAGCCACGGTAGAGCACATACCCCACCACCGGCAGCCCCACCCAGCCGCCACGGCTACCGGACATCAACGAGCCCAGCATCCCCAGCAAAGCCCCCAGCAGTAGTAAAGCAACCCACACATGACGTTGGCGCTGAACCACTGCCCATCCCAAGCCCGCAAAGCACAGCACGCCCATTAACATGCTTAAATTGCCAAACTGGATCGCGTGCAGAAAGCCACTCGCCCGCGCAACGCCCTCTACCAGTTTCAACCACAGCGCCAAACTACCGGCGCCAATAGCGCCTAGTGCCACCCCACCCCACAGCCAGCTTAAACGCGGCGGGTAGCGCAGTATCAGCAGCAGCACCGGGATGGCCAATAAAAAGCGCAGCGGCCTATCAAAACCACGAGAACCAAGCTCAACCGCCGACATAACGCCCACCACCAGGCCGTAGGCCACTAACGCTACGATGATCCAGCGGTCTTGGGGGAGCAGCACAAAGGAGGAGCACTTAAAGCGCTTAAATAGCAGGGCAGCGCTCGCCAGCAGGAGTAGCACGGGGCCAATGGAGTAACCAGAAGGTACCACCAGCGCCAGCGCGCCCATCAAAAACACAGCGAGACTGGTAACGTGAGACAACGGCTCAGAACGGGGAACATTGGGGTTTAACATACAGCTCACTAACCTAACCAGCGTCATAAAGCCGCTGATAGTAGCATAGCCCCAACCTAGCTACTCTGGCTGATTCACCGGTAACGTTACCTTCAGCGTCTTACCGTGCTTAGCGGCTAACGATTCAAGAGCCACTTTTAGCGCCCTTCTGGCCTCGGCATCCCCGTGTACCAAATGGATGCTACGCGGCCAGTGGCGCATCTGCTTAACAAAGCCCAGTAATCCCGCTTGATCCGCGTGGGCAGAGTAGCCACTGATGGTGGTCACCCCCGCTTTAATGTCATAACGCTCGCCATCCAACATCACCCAGCCGCCCTGGGGGCCATAGCGCTGAATATCCCGCCCCGGCGTGCCAGCGCCTTGGTAACCTACAAACAGCACCTGATGGCGCGCATCACCCAGCATAGCTTTTAAATAGTTCACCACCCGCCCACCGGCACACATGCCACTAGCAGCAATCACCACCGCAGGCCGCCCGCTTTCGGCTAAATAGCGCACCGTTTGCTCATGGGTTGCGTGGCTATCCACTGTGTAGAGCGATGCAAAGCTCAGCGGATGACGGCCAGCGCGAACTCGGGTTTGCGCCTCGCTGTCCCAAAACGGCTTGAGGTCTCGGTACACCTGGGTAAAGCGCGCCGCCAGCGGCGAATCGACAATAATTTCTAACGACTTCCACAGTGACTGCTTATCCGCACGATGAATAATACCCTCAAGCTCATATAGCAGCTCTTGGGTACGGCCAATGCTAAACGCTGGCACAATTACCGTGCCGTTATTATGGAGCGCGCGCTCAATGGCCTGTTTTAGCTTAGCGGCTCTATCCAAGCGGCCTTCGTGCAAACGGTTACCATAGGTGGATTCCAACACCAGCACATCCGCTTTAGCAGGGGCTTTTGGTGCTGGCAGCAAGGGGGAGTTGGCAGCGCCCAAATCACCTGAAAACACCACCCGCTGCCGCCGCTTGGTAGAAGGGTCGCGCAGGGCAACCTCCACATAGCTGGAGCCTAAAATATGCCCCGCGCGCTGGAGCTTCATGTTCACATGGCAAGTAGGTGTTGATGTGACGTTATGCCATTTACCAAACGCTAATGGCACTAACTGCTGTTCCACACGCTGCAAAAACTGCTCAATTAACCGAGCATCGCGGGTAAAGCCAATTTTTAAAGCGTCTTCAATCACCAGCGGCAACAGCTTGGCCGAGGGCTTGGAGCAAAAAATCGGCCCCGTAAACCCGGCGGCCAATAAATAAGGCAAGCGCCCAACGTGGTCGATATGCACATGGGTAATCACTAACGCATCGATAGTGTTAACATCAAAATCGATGGTTAACTGCTTAAACTCATCCTGCTCGGCATCTTCACCCTGAAAAAGGCCGCAATCAATTAACAGCGAACGGTGATCACCTTGACCTCCTCCCCTCCCTCAGCTTCTTAGGAAGCTGAGGGAGGGGATTCCCTGGTTGTCGCCTTCCAGGTTCCTGCTTCGCTGTCCGTTGCCTTCAATGCCTTGGCATTGCCGGTCTTACACAAACTCAACAGGCGTCAATTCCCGAGGGCCCCTCGGTATTTGCTGCAACTCTCGGCACCGGCGAGTAGCGCGGTGCCGGCGTGTAGGATGTTTCGAGCGGCATTGAGGTCACGGTCAATGCCCTGGGTGCCGCAGCTTGGGCAATCCCAGACGCGCACGTCGAGCGGCAGTGCCTCCTGCACAAAGCCGCAGCCATGGCAGCGTTTGCTGCTGGGGTACCAGCGGTCGATCTGGATGAACTGC
Organism: Halomonas sp. Cn5-12; assembly: GCF_021532545.1. NCBI lineage: Bacteria > Pseudomonadati > Pseudomonadota > Gammaproteobacteria > Oceanospirillales > Halomonadaceae > Halomonas > Halomonas sp. Cn5-12. Next base: position 31,117 of record NZ_JAKGAY010000031.1, on the reverse strand, counting down.
CGTCCCGCCCACGCCGCTTTGTACTCAAGCTGGCGAACCAACTCCCCCCAGCCGACATCGCTGATCGCTTTGGAAAGGTGACGGTTTTTAACCAGGTGCTTCACCTGCAAACTCTCCGCCGCGATCACTTGGTTGTCGTTCACGATCTGGCGGGTGAGTTGATGCAGGTGGTCACGCCGAGTATCGGCAATCTTGGCGTGGCATTTGGCGACCTTTAACCGCGCTTTGGCGCGGTTATTCGAACCTTTTTGCTTACGGCTCAATTGCCGCTGCGCCCGCGCCAGCTTGCGCGCATAGCGTGCCGTATGGCGGGGATTGTTGACCCGCTGACCCTCGCTGGTGACGAATAGGTCTTTCAGCCCCAGGTCGATACCGACCATCTTGGGCGTGATCGGCAGCGCTTCAGTGTCCACTTTGCACAGGCAGCTAATGAAGTAACGACCGGCGCGGTCTTTGGAAACGGTCACCGTGCTGGGTGCTGAGGGCAGGTCGCGGCTCCAGCGGATGTTGAGCGGTTCGCGGCACTTGGCCAGCGTGATTTGGCCATTGCGGTACGAAAACGCCGAACTGGCAAAGGTTGCCGACTGCCGGTGTTTCTTGGATTTAAAGTGGGGGTAGCGTGCCCGCTTGGCAAAGAAATGCTTGAACGCGGTTTGCTGATGGCGTAAGCATTGCTGCAACGGCACCGAACTAACCTCGGTTAGAAAGGCGGTGTCCGACTGCTTCTTGAGTTGCGTCAGGAACGCACTGGCGTCGTGATAGCCGATTTTCTCCTGGCGCTGATAGAACGCATCGGTGCGATAGCGCAGTACGGCATTCCACACAAACCGGACGCATCCGAACGTCCGCGCCAGCAGGGTTGCCTGCTCGGGCGTCGGATAGAAACGGTATCTGTAGGCGCGTTCGGTTGTCATGGCTTACACATTAGCCATCTAGCGGTAAGAAAACAAGGCGTCCTGGCGGACGCCGCGCTATCCATCCGCTCACTAAAAGTAAGCGGTTTTCCGCGCTGACTGATAAAACACAGCGGCCGCAGTGGTATAGCCGTATACGGGCACTAACCTAGCCGTTTAATGATTGCCCCCGCATTCAGCGGGGGCCTTACTCACAGCTGATCGAGCGACTGTTAGCAGCGCAAATTAAACGCTACTCATATACCTCAGCTTCAGACAGCTGACTACCCGCCTGATCTTTTTCCGACAGCGCAATCTCTACCGGCAACGTGGGCCACTCAATGGCAAGCTCCGGGTCATCGAAACGGATGCAGCGCTCTGATTCAGGGTGGTAGTAATCAGTGGTTTTGTACAAGAAGTCAGCGGTTTCTGAAAGCACTACAAACGCATGACCAAAGCCTTCCGGCACCCACAGTTGGCGATTATTGTCAGCAGACAGCTCAACGCCTACCCACTGCCCAAAATGCGCCGAATGGCGGCGCAGGTCTACCGCCACATCCCACACGCTGCCCTGGGTAACGCGCACCAGCTTACCTTGCGGCTGCTCAAGCTGGTAATGGATGCCACGTAGCACCCCCTGGCGAGAGCGGGAGTGGTTATCCTGCACAAACTCGCGCTTGCACCCGGTCGCCTCTTCAAACGCTTTTTGATTAAAGCTTTCCATAAAAAAGCCACGGGCATCGCCAAACACCTTAGGGGAAAGAATGAACACCCCTGGTAGAGACGTTTCTTCAACCTGCATTAGTGGCCACCTTTAGCATCTAAACGGTTTAACAAGTACTGACCATAGCCGGTTTTTGCCAGTGCCGTGGCGCTTTCACGCAGCGACTCATCGCTTAGCCAGCCCTGCTGCCAGGCAATCTCTTCCAGGCAAGCCACTTTCAGCCCTTGGCGGTGCTCAATGGTTTGCACGTACTGGCTCGCCTCTAACAGGCTATCGTGGGTTCCGGTATCCAACCAGGCAAAACCACGGCCCAAGCGCTCAACACGCAGGTCGCCACGTTCTAGGTAGGCATTATTAATGCTGGTAATTTCCAACTCGCCGCGGTCAGAAGGCTTTACATGCTTGGCGATCTCGACCACATCGTTATCGTAAAAATAGAGCCCGGTGACTGCATAAGGCGACTTCGGCTTGGCGGGTTTTTCCTCAATAGAGACCGCCTTACCCTCAGCATCAAACTCCACCACCCCAAAGCGCTCCGGGTCCTTAACTAAATAACCAAACACCGTTGCACCGCTAGCCTGTGCAGAAGCGCGCTTTAGCTGCTCGGAAAAGTGCTGGCCGTGGAAAATGTTATCACCCAGCACCAAGCACACCGGTGCATCGCCAATAAACTCTTCACCAATAATAAACGCCTGCGCCAAGCCATCTGGGCTAGGCTGCACTGCGTACTCAAAGCGCACACCGAAAGAGTCGCCATTGCCCAGCAGGCTTTCATACTGAGGCAAATCTTCCGGGGTAGAGATAATCAAAATCTCGCGGATGCCAGCCAGCATTAACACCGAAATCGGATAATAGATCATCGGCTTGTCGTAAATCGGCAGCAGCTGCTTTGAAACACCGCGCGTGATGGGGTGCAGGCGCGTACCGCTGCCACCTGCCAAGATAATGCCTTTACGTTGCATCGTATTGCTCCTTGCTCGTTACCCGCAGAACTAACGCGAGCTTGCTATTTCTTCCACGGTAAGCGCCAGCTGACTTTGCCAGCTGGGCAACTGGATGCCCAACGCTTGTTCAATTTTATCAACGCCCAGTCGAGAGTTAAGCGGGCGAACCGCTGGCGTAGGGTAATCGCTTGTTGGTATGGCTGAAACACCCTCAGGAGTAATCTCCAACGGTAGCCCAAGGTTACTGGCTAACTGGAAAATCTCGCAGGCAAAGCCATGCCAGCTCGTCGCCCCTTTAGGGGCTAAATGATACACGCCGCTCTCGATACCCGATGCCGTGGCTGTTTGTAGCTGAGTACCGTGTAGCTTAGTAAGCGCTTGCTGTGTGACTAACGCAATCAGCCGCGCAGGCGTTGGCGCACCAATTTGGTCACTTACAACGCTTAAGGCGCTACGCTCAGCTCCTAAACGCAGCATGGTTGATAAAAAACTCTTACCATGGGCGCTGTACACCCAGCTAGTGCGGAAAATCAGGTGCTGGCAGCTGCTCTTAACGACCGCTTCATCACCTGCTAGCTTGGTAGCCCCATAGGCATTGCATGGCCCCGTGGCATCGCCTTCCTGCCATGGAGTATCACCCTCACCGTTGTAAACGTAATCCGATGAGTAATGTACTAACCAGCCGCCCCGCTGCTGGCAATAAGCCGCCAACTGCGCGGGCAGCTCCGCGTTCAACCGCGTTGCCGCCTCAAGGTCTGTTTCAGCGTTATCGACCGCCGTATAAGCGGCGGCATTTACGATAAGGTCAGGCTGCTGTTGTGCCAAAAACGCATCCACGGCGTCAGCATCCAACAGATCCAAGGCCGCCCGGTTAGGCGCCACAATCTCACCAAGCGTAGCCAACTGACGGCGTAGCTCAAAGCCAACCTGGCCACTGCCGCCGGTGATCAGAACCTTCATAACCCATTCCTTTGTGAAACACTTGAATTCATCATCCTAGCCACCTGAGTACTACACCGGTGGCAGACAGCTTTAGCTCGCGATGCTTAATTGCTAGAAGTGAGCAACAGCGGTTTACAAGACTCAAAAGAATAACTCATTCTTGAAGCTGCTGTACTTGCAGCATCAGGTTTTCGGCAAACACTTTCAGCACCTCAACCTTTTGATGCGCTGTCGTCAGCGCACTGTGTAGAATGACAGCCTCCTCAATATATTCATGGATCATTTTATTTCGCAGTTGACGAAGGCTGATCCACTCCTCTGCAGAATCAAGCCAACCGTATTTTTCAGCTTTATTAAGATTTATTAATAAAGCGTTGGCTGACTCACCTAGTGCATTGAGCAGCGCTGGAAGTAATTTATCGCCGAGCGTGTCTTGAAGCCGACAAAATCGACTGGTGAACGCTTCAAGCGTGAGCGCTAGCGCCGGGTCTTGCTCCAGCTTCTCCACTCTCTCGAGCGTAAGAGAAGCACCAAACGCTTGGCTGTCTGCATAGTCCAGATGCTTAATTTCCTTACTCACCACTCTTACAAGAAAATTCAGCCTCTCTTGCGTTTCTGGCAATAGGTTCACAATACAATCCCTTGTTCTTGTGCAACATGGTGAATCATCGACTTCTCTAGATTAGGGGCATTCAGCACAATATCTATCTTTTGATCGCCCAATTGCTCAATGATCTTTGCTTCAATTCTAGCGATAGCCCAAGCAGGATTGCTTACCGCCTCTCCCACCGTAATCATCAGATCAATATCTCCACCTTTTGCGAGGTCATTGGTGCGTGAACCAAACACTCGCAGCTGGGCACCTTCGCCAAGCACATCCTTGGTAGCTTTTTTAATGGCTGTCACTTCTCTACCCGTTAATCGCACGGCTACTCTCCAGCGTATAAAGTACGTGAGCTGATACGGCACCCCGCCTTTTTACATTGTAACGTAAGGCAGGCGACCGTAAGCACCAGAGGAAGTAGCTTCAGCTCGCGACCGCTAGGCCACCAACACCAACCTCAGAGCTATAAGCTACCTAAACGTTCCCCTTGGTAGCTGCCATCCTGAACCCGCTGCCACCACTGCCGGTTTTCCAAATACCACTGCACGGTTTTACGCAACCCGGTTTCAAAGGTTTCTTCTGGCGTCCAGCCAAGTTCACGCTCAATCTTGCTGGCATCAATGGCGTAGCGCAGGTCGTGGCCTGGGCGGTCTTGTACAAAGGTAATCAACTCACGGTAGGAACGCTCGGCAGGCACCAGTTCCTGCAGCAGGTCGCACAGCGTTTCCACTACTTCAAGATTCGCCTTCTCGTTATGCCCGCCGATATTATAGGTTTCACCTACCACGCCTTCGGTGATGACCTTAACCAACGCACGGGCGTGGTCTTCTACATATAGCCAATCGCGCACCTGCTGGCCATCGCCATAGACCGGCAACGGCTTACCCGCCAGGGCGTTCAAAATCATCAGCGGGATAAGCTTTTCAGGGAAGTGATAAGGCCCATAGTTATTCGAGCAGTTCGTCACTAACACCGGCAGCCCATAGGTACGGTGCCAAGCCCGCACCAAATGGTCGGAACTTGCTTTACTGGCCGAATAAGGCGAGCTGGGCGCGTAAGGGGTTTCCTCGGTGAACAGATCTTCCGGCCCTTCTAAATCGCCGTACACCTCATCAGTAGATACGTGATGGAAGCGGAACGCCGCCGCCTTTTCAGGGGCCGTGGCCTGCAAGCCCTTCCAATACTGGCGGGCCGACTCTAATAGCGTATAAGTACCCACGATATTGGTTTGAACAAACGCCGCCGGGCCATCAATAGAGCGGTCCACGTGGGACTCCGCCGCCAGGTGCATCACCGCATCCGGCTGGTAGCGCTCAAAAATAGCTGCCATACGGGCAGCATCGCCAATATCCGCATGCTCAAAGGCGTAGCGCTCACTACCTTCTACTGAGCCCAACGATTCAAGATTACCGGCATAGGTTAACGCATCCACATTCACAACGGTGTGTTGAGTATTTTCAATGACATGACGCACAACCGCCGAGCCGATAAACCCTGCCCCACCGGTGATTAAAAATTTCATACTGAGTCTCGCTTTTACACATTTAACGTTGGCACCTGATAAAGATGGAGGCACCGGAATGATCAACAAATGGCTTTGGCTAACCCACTAACCAACGCTTTTTTTCCCATGCCCAGGCATGCTCAATAATTGTTTGCAGCTCAGCATATTGAGAACGCCAGCCAAGTACTTGCTGTGCCAAACGTGCATCTGCCACCAGCACTGCCGGATCTCCTGCGCGGCGCTCCCCTTCTTGAACCGTAACCGTATAACCGTCTTGACCAACCACTTTCTGGGCAGCGGCCACTACCTGCTGCACGGAAAACCCACTGCCATTCCCCAGGTTAAACGCGCAGGCACCGCTCAGTTTACCCGACACCAGATGATCAAGCGCCAAGGCATGCGCCGTGCATAAATCCTCCACATGGATATAGTCGCGAATACAGGTGCCATCCGAGGTGGGATAATCACGGCCAAATACGGTAATCGCGTCACGCTTACCTAGCGCGGCTTGCAGCACCAGTGGAATCAAATGCGTTTCCGGTTCGTGCCACTCGCCTAGCTGAACATCCGGGTCGGCACCGCAGGCATTGAAGTAACGTAGGGCGACCGAGTTAAGGCCATAAGCATGGGCGTAATCCTGCAGAATACGCTCTACCATCCATTTGCTGGCCCCATAGGGGTTGATCGGCGCGGTAGGGTGCTGCTCATCTATCGGTGTATAGTTCGGGTTGCCAAATACCGCAGCAGTCGATGAAAAGATCAAATTCGATACCTGGTGGCGGCACATAGCATCCAGCAGGTTCAGTGTATTCACCACATTGTTTTGATAATACTTGGAAGGCGAGGTTACCGATTCCCCCACCAAACTATGGGCAGCAAAATGCAGCACCGCCTGGAACGCATGAGCTTGGAATAGCTGGTCGAGTAATGGGGCGTCTGCTAAATCGCCCTTGACCAACGTGCCAAACGGCAGCGCTACACGCCCGCCGGTAGAATGATTATCCAGCACCCAGACCGCATGCCCTTCCTCTACCAAGCGCTTTACCATATGCGAGCCGATATAGCCCGCTCCCCCGACTACCAATACATTCACATGCAGCTCCTTTATTACTTGGGCAGGGTATCTCGGTTTCGACCGACCTTCCATTTTTGCAAGCAAACCACTCCTTGCTTCAGGCTAATAAATATATCAATCATATTTTAAACAGCGTTTTCGTGTATAAACCCCTTGAAAATTGTTAACAGTATAATTTTCAAGTCGAGCCAAATAGACCAGTTTTCTATGTACCAGAGGTCGCATTCAATTCGTTTAGCGAGGTCGGTATCACCGCGCCAGCCGTTGATTTGCGCCCAACCGGTAATGCCCGCCTTAACCATGTGCTTTTGCATATAACCAGGTATTTCGTGTTTGAACTGCTCTACGAAGAGCGTTCTTTCCGGTCTTGGACCTACGATGGACATATCGCCTTTAATGACGTTGATGAACTGCGGTAGCTCGTCAAGGCTGGTCTTACGCAGCAATTTTCCGAAGCGTGTCACTTCTTTTTTCTGGGCGCCTCCCCATTGAATGCCGTTTTTCTCTACCCCCATCGGCATCGAGCGAAACTTGAGCATCATGAAAGGCTGCCCGTTGAGCCCTACTCTCTCCTGACGATAAAAAACCGGTCCTGGGGAGGATAATTTCACCCCAAGCGCTAGTATTACCATAAGTGGGCTTATCAGTATTAGGATAAGGCTGGAGAGGACAATATCTTCCAGGCGTTTGAGCAGCCGAGCACTACCAGACATCGGCGAGCACGAGAGGTCGAGGAGAAACAGGTCAGCAACATTGGAAACGCTATGGTTGATTAAGCGAAAATCACGCATGTCTGGCATGTAGCGTACATTGCCTGTGGAGAGGCTTAGCGATGCCTGAATGCGCCTTACGTCTTCACCTCGTGAAATGGGCAGGCAGATCCAGACTTCTTCTTCGTTGTGCTCTATGGATTCTCCCAGGCGGTAGCTTTCATGGCGAGTTTTTTGTAGTTCATTCGCTTCGTCATCACCAATTACCAGTATCCGTTCAATATCGAACCCGGCCTGGGGATGGCGTTCTAGGTGCTGAATAGCGGTGGCGCAGGAGTGAGCATCGCCCACTAGCAGTACGCTGCGACGGTTTCTGCCGCTCATTCGTACTCGGCTAAGGATGGGGTAAGCAACCAACCGGAGCACAATAGAGAACAGGCAAGCGCTGGAGATCCACATTATGACCCATAGGCGAGAATATTTTGCTCCATACTGAAAGAGAAATAGAATTAAGGCTAATACAGCACCTACTAAAAAATAACCAAATAACAAGCGCATGATGAGCACTGTCCGCACACGCCCGCGCCAAGAAATATAGATACCTAATCTTGAGAAGATCAAGAGCGCAGCCAGCGCACCCAGTGGCATTAAGAGGCCGTAGCTCTCGCTCATTTCGGTTTGCCCGAAACGCAAGAGGTAGGCTAGCCAGCCACCGGCGAAAATGATGGCCAAATCAGCCAGTCTGATCAGGGTGTTGGTATAGGCATCGAAACCATAAAGATGCCGGTTGGAGTGTTTCATCGTGTACTGCTCCGTTTAATTAATTATCCATTCCATGTGGCTTGATTATTGCGCTGTACGCCAGTAGCCCTTGTGCATACTTAGTGACTTACGTACTCGTTCTGGCAGGCGCCTGTGCTGCTGACCCAGCTTGTAGCCCACTAGCTTGCAGGCGTTTGCAAGAAATGATGTAGGCCACCAGTGGCACCGCTGCCATCCTAAGTAGCGCAGCTCTGAGCGTACGTAGCGCTGCCCTTCGCCACCCGCACCTCCAAAAGCTTGCCGTATCCAGTCTTCTTCGGCATGAAAAACGCCTATATCAAAATAGCGCTTGAATTCTTGTTGAGCAGTATAGTCGTGTGAATGATGACAGCAGGCATCACCTGCGTAGGCGACTTTCCATCCTTGTTGAAGCATTTTTGCTGCTACGTACATATCTTCAGCAAGAATTACATGGCTGGGAAACCCTCCTACTGCTTCCAATGCCGTGGCTCGGTAAGCAGCAAATGAGTTTGACATGAAGGCTGTCTTTATCCCTAGCTCTGCTACATCAGCCATGGACTTGGTTCGGCTAGTGGCCGGGTAGTTAAAATGGCGTGCATGGGAAGCTAAGGGGTTTGCATCCAGGTGCGGTAGCTGCCTTCCACAGACGGCGCCCACTTGCGAGTCGGTAAAGGGGGCAAGGAGCCGTGCGATGGCATCAGGCTCGGCGAGATAGGCGTCCTGAGTCAGGAAAATGTAGTACCGATACCCTGGTCGATCATGGATCGCTTTTTGTCGCGTGGCTCCATGATTGAATTCGCGCTGGGGAATGATGCTGTGGTCTATTCCTGCGCCTTGCAGATAGCTGGCGGTACCATCTGTCGAGGAGGAGTCAATCACATAGAGATTGATAGCATCGAGAGGTAGGCTGCCTATTAGGCGGCTTAAATCGTGTAATCCGTTATAGGTTGGTACAACGACCAGTGTATCGTCAAAATGCGCATTCACGCTGAATCACCTTATAAAATCAATTTTGTCTGCTAAATCTAGCTACTAATTTTAACTATCAATTTTAACTACTGTTTTTAACCACTAGAGGAGCGGCGCAATCGTACATGCGCTCACGTTTCACCCGGCTACGCGCTCTGCTAAGACATCTCTGCTAAGACAGACGCATGCTGAGTTCGCAGCGTTCTATCTCAATGCAGAGGATGGCAAAAGCGCTGTGGAGCAAGAGTTGACTTCACCTGTGCAGTATTTGCGAGTAGCACGCCGTCAGGGTGTCTATGTGCTGATCAATTGTAGGGGGTGATTTCCAAAACTGCGCATAGGCTTCTTGACCCAATTTGTCGGCGAGTTGTGGGTCGTCGTGCAGGCGCTGCATAGCCGCTGCCAGGCCTTCTGCGTCACCGCTGCGAAACCATAACCCTGTTACCTCGTGCTCAACAAAATCTCTCCCGGCACAGGCATCAGAGACGATACAGGGCACCCCTTGGGCGGCTGCTTCGGCGATGACCATGCCTTGTGTTTCGTAGCAGCGTGATGGGAATACGATGGCACGGGAAGTGCCGATGTAATGGTCTACCGAGGTGCGATCTACCCAGCCGGTAAACTCACCATTGGGGAGCTTTGTTATAAGCTCGCTTTTTAAATCACCCTCCCCGACTAGGCGTGTCTGGAAGTCGCAGTTGCTTGCCGCAGCGGTAAAAAGATCGGCTCCTTTTTCTTTTGAAAGACGGCCGATATAGCTAATGGTGTGTGAGTCGCTGGGTACCTGTGGGGGGCGCCGCTGGGTATCAATTGGATTTGGCACATGCCAGTAGGCCGCTTCAGAAGGCAAGTATGGGGCAAGCACCTGACGACTGAATTCTGATACATAAATAAAATGTTGAATATTTTTCGGCATACCGCCTAGCGTCGTCACCATTTGACGAGCATAGCGCCATAGCTTCTGCGGATAGCTGCGGGCATCACAGTGCGTGGCTAGACAGGCCCCCGATAAGGGTTTCAGGGTGCATGCTTGCTGTGTTTGGTAATTATAAAACCCACCATTGGGGCATACTGAAAAGTAGTCGTGCAGCGTCACTACTACCGGCAGGCCGCTCTTGGTTGCCGCTGTTACTGCGCTGATTGATAGCGACTTCACCCAAGTGTGAATATGAATAATGGTGGTGGCCTGGGGTAACTGGGGAAACAGTTCAGACAGCTTTACTTCCACCATACGGTTCCAGATACCCTTACGGGCAGCGTCCAGCCGACTAGGGTTAGACAATAGGTCGTGCTGACCCAGCTCGAATAGGGTTATATTTTCGTGCTGAAGCCGATCACTAATATCACCACTACCGTACACGAAGGTGACATGGTGCCCGGCCAGAGCTAATCCTCTGGCGCTTTCTATTGCGACTTGGGCCGCCCCGCCTTGGACGTGGGCGTAATCGTTAATAATAACGATATTTAGCCTCTCACTCTGTAAGCTCACTCTGCCTCCTTGCACGCATGCGATCTAGTGCATATAAGATCGTTACTAGCCAAAAAACGCCAGGAGAGAAGTAGCCGTACCCCCTTAAGAACACTTCTACAAGGAAGCCAAACGCAAAGCCCAGTAACATTAGGCGTTTCATGGCCTCTTGACGTTCCACCAAGGGCAAAATATTCACCCTATAACGCCACGCATTTCCCTTTATCACGAAGCGTAAGATGAATATTAAATAAAGGCCGACTAGCACCACCCCTAGTATCCCTAGCTCAGCGATCACTTTGGCTGCCAGCAATCCTCCATCGGAGGTGTTAAATTCACGGCCGGTCAAATCCACGATTCTAGCGGTGTAATGAGGGTAGGTGGTTCCTACCTCGCCTAACATCTGGAAACCAAGCCCTACCCCTTGGGTTTCTACCAAGTTTAGCCATGCCATCGCCCAGCCTTGGAAGAAGACCAAGGTTGTTAGGTTGTTGGTTTCACTAAAATCTAGCCGACTTGAAAAGTATTCGAAATGCGGCAATACAAACTGCGCAAAAAATATTGCTCCTATTAAGCCGGATACCAACAGGGTCCAGAAGAAGATCGGCTGAAATCGCATCGTGAATATGAAAGCGGCGATCAGAAAGAAAACCAGCAAGGTCAAATTCGGGAATAATATGGCCAGTAGGAACATATTGGTAAGTATGAAAAGCGAGCGTGATGTTTTATCAACATAGACTTGCCCGCACGCCAGCATACCGATTGCTAACGCATAGTGGCTCTCTTCCGAGTAAGGAAAAACAGGCTTTTCCAGCAACGTGTAGCCCCATGCTGCGGGTGTCCATATCAGTGCTAGCCAACCTAACGCCACAAGAAATAACAGGAAGTAGTATACTGCTCGGATAAGCACCTCGTAATTCATGGTGTGTACCCGTCGGCCAAGAGCCACCGCAGCAAGCAGTACTACGATAACCACTAGGGACATAAGAGGCTTTACTTCACCACTGCTCGCTAGGCTGAAAAATGCACTTGCACTGATGGCACATAGCAGGAGCAGCAGCAAAAATACGATGCCAGAGAAGCGGAAGTTCAGAATATTGCGCGTATTGAGCACAGCAACCAGCATACCGGCAACCAGTATCCCTGCGGCCAGGGAGCTCTGGTCCAGTACAACAAACACAAAACTAGGAAGAAGCAGTATCAACGCTAATGAGGATAAGAGAATAATATCCCAGCGATACGGCTTTTCTTGTCTCGTAACGTCTTGGCTCCCAACTTCTCGATTCACTCAATTACCCTTTCTTGTCGTAAGGCTTTATCAAGAAAAGCCAGCGAGTGGCTACGTAATTGGGCAAGGGCTACCTCTACCTTGGCGGCATCAGGCGTGGTGCTTAAAACATGAGTGAGCTGGCTTTCCGTGGTCGTTTCATTCACCAGCCTTTGTGTCTCGCCCACTTCTCCCAATAAGCTAGCGATTCGGTTCTGGCCTGTTGGAGGGGTTGTGACCACAAAGGGCTTACCAAGGTTCAGGCTGAAGGCTGTTCCGTGGAAGGAGTTGGTTACCACGAAGCTTGCCCCTTGAAAGAGTTCGAGAAATTCATTGGGGCCTACATCTTTGAGGTGCTGATCAGCGTGATAATTGATGAAGGGATCTTGGTCGATCGCTACCACTCGTAGGCCAAATTCTTGGGCCGCTGCTTCAACGACACGCTTTAGTAGCGCATCTTTTTTGAGTGCGTAGACCAGTATATAAGCGTCTTCTTTTTTATCTGTTAAAGGAAACCGTTGTTCCCACTCTTGCCGAGAGAGCAGCAGGGAGGGGTCAACAACATGGCTAACTTCCCTGCCAAGAAGCTGACTTAAAAAACCCGCGGTTCCTTTTTCGCGAACAGCCAACGCATGAAAATCTTCGAGATATGAAACTATTTTAGCCTGGAGGTTAGCATCGTATCGAAAAGAGCCCATGCTGGAGGCGAACGCAATACGACGTTTATTTTTGGCAAAGGTCAAGAAATAGGCGTCGTCTAGTTTACCTTGGTCGCTAACGACTTCTGGGCTCCAAATTTGGTCGCTGCCAGCAATCACTGCATCATACCCATCCGCAATGGTAGATAAGTCATACTGGTTTCTTGCGCGTGAGGTCAAGTTCAGGTGGTGCTCATTAAAACGGCGGAACTTATTAATCACGCGGTAACGCGGTATAAGACGAAAAACATCTTTCCCGGCCCTGAGCACATCACGTACGGTAGCTCCTACTCGTATGACCTGCATTCCCTTGGCAGGCTTCGGACTTCGGTAATCAATTACCGATACGTCTCCATACCTTTTCAGCACTTCATTCATGGCATATGTTTGAAGTGCTGCACCGTAATTATTTGCCCAGTGCAGGGTAATAAAACAAATCTTCATCAGGCCTGTCCTCTTTGAGCTGCGTTCTGAGCAGGTTCCTTCTTTTCTATAAGCGTATACACTTCCTCAACAGGCCGCCTAACGGAGCTGCATACCGTGTTGCTCTCTTTTGGGTAACCGATGGCAATCATCATCATCACCGTATGTTCTGGCTTGATGGGCACTGCGCTTCTTAGCCGCATGTCAGCACGGCCAGACTGGCTCCAGTTCAAGCAACAGGAAGCGACTCCTAATGAATGCAGTGCCCAGATAAGTGACATGGAGAACATGCCGCCATCAATCCAATGCTGGTAGCGCTCGTTAGGAGAGCAAAACGCTTTGAGATCCGCTGCAACAATAAGCACTTGCTCAACCTTGTGCCCAAAACCTCGATTGCCATTTTGTTCAGCCAGCGCTGTTTGTGCCATGCTGCCGTTAAGGTGATAAACATGCCAAGCTTGGCGATTGCAAACCGAGGGCGTTCCCATGGCAAGCTTCACTGCACGATGCAGGACACTCTCATCCACGGGCTCGGCAGCATATTCTCGAAGAGAATGCCTGGTTAAAAAGAAGCTCTCGGGCTCTTTCAGCTGGGCATGCTCAACTTTTTCTCGTGAAAAGCAGATAACGCCTGGTTCATCTATTAGCTCTATATCACGCTCACTATAGTGGTGCTTTATGCTATGAATCCTTTCGGCAAGCTGACTACATTTCTCTGGATTATGTGGCTTTTCAACTTCTAGAAATTTTTCTAGCACTGTCAGTGACATGTTATCGTGACAGCCGTGCTGCTGTGCATTTGCTGACTTTTCCAGTGCATCCATCAAAAGCAGTGCATTATCCCAGCCAGCGCCGGGACGCCGCTCACTAAAGCTCATGCTTTTTTCGAGCGCATGGTAAACCTTTACCATGTAGTAATTTCTTTCTTCTGCGTCACCGAGCCGAATTTTCCATCCCGCATAGGACCAGTAACGTTTTAGATCATATAAAAAGCCACCACCAGCCAATAGGACGCGCCCATAGCTCTTTAGATTCTGTAGCATCACCTTGCCCTGTAAAATTACTGCTTCCATTTTTCCGAAAACACCCGTTGGCTCGCTCCATAGTGATACAGAACAGCCAGAAGGTATTGGCTCGCCACCGTGGTAAGTGCGGCAGCTAGAGCACCATAAATTGGTATCAGAATAATATTGAGCCCAATATTGAATCCTGCTACCCATAGCATAAAGCGCACTTTTACCTTCATGTGCTCTTTCGTGACCAGCATGGCTCCTGAACAAAAGGCAAGGAACATGGCTGGAATAGACAAGCAGAATATCTTGACGTAATTTGCAGATACGATATAAGTTTCACCAAAAAGCAGATGTACAACTGGCTCTGCTAGTGCTGCTAAAACAACAGCCACGGCAATTCCAATCACTAGCATCCATTTATTTCCAGCCAAATATACCTGCCTCAACTTTTCCCGGTCCTGGTGCGCCCAGCGATGTATCTTAGGTAGAAAGAATTTCTGAAAAAGCACAGAAGGAAACAGATAAACTGCTGTCATAATAGTAAATGCAACATTGTAGAAGCCTGCTTCGGCATCCCCCACCATATACTTGACTAAAGCTAAATCACTTTGGAAATAAATCAGGTAGGCCAAAACGGCTAACCCAAAAGGCCATGCCTGCTTTGCCACATCCACCACGCCCACCTTTTCCTGTGCGCTCCCATCTTGCACAGCAGGATGGCCGCGTAACAGAAATCTGTGAGTCGTCATTTGCTTAATAAAAAAAACTGCAAATAGGACAACAGTAGCGGCGGTAATGCCATAGACCCAACCTACCCAAAATGAGTTAAAACTGCTCACGATAAACACCGTGGCTAAAATCAATAAAAACCTCAACAAATGAGGTGAAAATTGCCATAACGCCAAGACACCAAAGCGCTCTTCAAGTTGCAATTTACTGCTCACAAGCTCGATAGCTACTTGTCCAGCTATATGAAAAGAAAGAAATATAAGAAGCGTTTGACCTGCTGTCGTGTTGGGCCCCAGGATAGCCCACATTAGCAGCATGGCCATCGCCACTGCGGTGCTGAATATAACGAGCTTGATGGATGGCCTGACCCATCGCACACCGTGCCAGCCTTCTTCACCGAAGGCCTTCAGCCAATACTGCCCAATCCCGAAACTCGCTATCGGTGTTAACAACATAGCAAGCGCTAAGCCGGCACCAAAAAGCCCGAATAATTCTGGATTGAGCAGTCTTGCAAGTAGCACCTGTGACAAAAAGGCAAGGCCAGCACCAGCAAAGGAACCAAGCCAAAGAAATGACACAGATTTTATAGAGAGGCGCCGTGACATCAGCTTTTGTTACTTCCTATCATCCGCCACACTCTGGACAAGCCTTCTATTGCCAATGGTGCCACAACGGCAAGCACCATACCTATCACAACACTTACCAATAGCAAAAATATGCTATTTAGACCTCTTGATTGAGATGATATAGAGTTCAACATTATCAACCTGCCTTCTTGCAATGCAAGTAGACGATCTTCGTATTCTGCAATCAGGTCTAAGTATTGAGTTGCTAATTCTGCAGCATGATTCGACTCTTCATCTTTAATTCTGCTAAAGTTTTCACGAGCATTTTCAAGCAGCCCTTGAACCCTGCTCTCAAACCTTTCAAAAAGCTCGCTTTGAGACTCTTGGAGAGCGTTCATCATATACTCATGAAGCACTTGCACTTTCTCTGACTGCTGCTCACTTGCCTCACTCAGTATTGTTATAAGCAAGGTATCTCTAGGTGAAGTTATCTCTGCCGTCACTTCATTAATTTTCACTAACCCTTCACCAGCCAACTCTGCCTGAGCCTGTGGATAATAGATCCTCTTTAATTTTTCAATAACCGAACTTGGCTTCTCCAGTGCTTCGCCTGTAGATTTTTCTGCAAGCTGGTAGACGGACTGATACTCAAATTTTTCAGTTTCGCCTATCAACACAATGGCTATAACAGCTACAGGCAGTAAAAAAAATGTAACAGCCCACCTCCAACGCCGTGCAATAAGGCATAGCACATCACTGACGCTAATCTCATCTTGATATTTCATTGCTAGCCTCTACAATAAAATTTCACAAAAACATATATCCTATCTCAGAACAAGCGACTAATAAAGCAGGCGTAGCATTTTTAAAATGTGAGTTAATGTAGCATTGACGCCAACCGCTGCTTGAGTAGCGCTACACTTTAGAGTCCGATCCTATGCAAAAGCGGCATAGGGAAAAATGGTCAAACGTTACAATATCTCTGATGACGGCTGGGCACAGATTGAAGATATCGTGGCGCCCCCTCAAACCATGGGCAGACCCAGACGGTTCGATAAACCCAAATACCGGCAACGGAATGAGATAGAACGCAGCTTTGGGTAGCTTAAACGCATCGCCACACGCTATGAAAAACTGGTAAGTAGCTTTAAGGCGATGGTATGCGTGGCGTGCATCGGCCGTTGCTTGCGAGCCAACTTTTCGTACAAAACCACGCTAGCCCTAGCCCTCCCATAATTGTAAATAGGAGCGCTATTACCAAGGAAGGATGAATAGAGTGTCAAAACTTTGGATGGTGAGTATGCCGCTATACAACTTGGCACATGCACACTGGCGATACTAGCATCAGCAAGTTAGCATACATACTAAAAAATGACCGATACAAACGAACCTTTATAGGTTTTTAACGCATGCTACAACACTGTTGCCTTATTCCTAAGGGGTCACTACTGAACCGCAAAAACGTTAAAAGTAGACAAAATTAATCGCGGCAGCATAACAGCGATGCCCTTCACGAGGGAGGGGGAGATCGCCTCTCATTCCTGCCTTACTCTCCAACCTAGACTACCATTTGTTACCTTGGGGTAACTAGACAACGGACACCCTGCTAAGGGTGCCCGTTTTTTGGCTTTCCGTAGCCTAGGAGAGCCTATGAAATAGCTTTAACACAAACCTACTGGTAATCCGCTTATTTATAAACCGGTAAGCGCGCACAAACCTCAGCCACTTTATCCAGCACTTGGGCTTCGACGCTGCTAGTGTCTTCGCCTTTGGCCAGTACATCGAGGATATCGCAAATCCAGCCTGCCAGCTGCGTACACTCCTCTTCACCGAAACCGCGCGTGGTGACGGCTGGGGTGCCGATACGCAGGCCAGAGGTAACGAACGGGCTTTGCGGGTCGTTCGGTACGGCGTTTTTGTTGACGGTGATGTGGGCACGGCCAAGGGCGGCATCCGCATCTTTACCAGTCACGCCCTGCTTGATCAGCGAGAGCAGGAACAGGTGGTCTTCAGTGCCGCCGGAAACGATGTCGTAACCACGGTCAATGAATACCTTCGCCATGGCTTGCGCGTTCTTCACTACCTGCTGCTGGTAGGTTTTGAACTCGGGTTCCATGGCTTCTTTGAAGCAGATCGCTTTGGCGGCAATGACGTGCATCAGCGGGCCGCCCTGGCCACCGGGGAAGACTGCCGACTGCAGCTTCTTCTCGATATCCGGGTTGTTCTCGGCCGAGAGAATCACGCCGCTACGCGGGCCGCGCAGAGTTTTGTGCGTCGTGGACGTGACCACGTGGGCGTGGGGCAGCGGGCTGGGGTAAACGCCAGCAGCGACCAAGCCAGAAACGTGCGCCATATCCACCAGTAAGTAAGCACCGACTTCGTCAGCGATTTCACGGAATTTTGCCCAGTCGACAATCTGAGAGTAGGCAGAGAAACCGGCGATGATCATTTTCGGCTTGTGTTCACGGGCCAGGGAAGCGACTTGGTCGTAGTCGATCAGGCCTTGCTCGTTCAGGCCGTACTGAATGGCGTTGTAGTGCTTGCCGGAGAAGTTGGGCTTGGCACCGTGAGTCAGGTGGCCGCCCGCGTCCAGGCTCATACCGAGGATGGTGTCGCCCGGTGTGACCAGCGCTTGGAAAACAGCGCTGTTGGCTTGAGAGCCAGAGTGCGGCTGCACGTTGACATAGGTCGCGCCGAACAGCTGCTTGGCGTAGTCGATGGCCAGGTTTTCAGCGATATCGACAAATTCACAGCCGCCGTAGTAGCGCTTGCCTGGGTAGCCTTCGGCGTATTTGTTGGTCAGCTGGCTGCCTTGCGCTTCTAGTACGCGGGGGCTGGCGTAGTTTTCAGAAGCAATCAGTTCGATGTGGGCTTCTTGGCGTGCCACTTCTTTTTGCATGGCATCAAACAGCGCATCATCGAATCCGGCAATTGTCATGTCGCGGCTGAACATCGGCGGGAACCTCGTTAGAAAGGATCATCATGGAGAAGCGAGGCGGCTATCATACCGCAGCCTGACGCGACTTTCATCGCATCCGCGTCAGGTGGTGCATGAGCATGTTTCATGTTGTGAGCCGGGTAAAGTTCTGACCAAATGGACAACCATGCGTGCCCGTCGCCCAACAAATTGGCCTCCCACAGGGGGGCACATTACTTGATCGATAAGGCCAGCTGTAGGAGGGAGCTTTAGCTCGCGATGATGAAGGCACTGGTGCCTCGGCAGGCTAAGGGCGGCTGGCGCCGCTGGCGCCCAATGAATTGGCCTCCCACGGGGTGGCACATTATTTGGGAATCGATCAGGCTTGTTGTAGGAGGGAGCTTTAGCTCGCGATGATGAGGGCACCGGTGCCTCGGCAGGCTAAGGGCGGCTGGCGCCGCCGTCGCCCAACAAATTGGCCTCCCACGGTGTGGGCACATTACTCGGGAATTGATCAGGCTTGTTGTAGGAGGGAGCTTTAGCTCGCGATGATGAGGGCACCGGTGCCTCGGCAGGCTAAGGGCGGCTGGCGCCGCTGGCGCCCAATAAATTGGCCTCCCACGGAGGTAGCTTATTACTCGGGAATCGATAAGGCTTGTGGTAGGAGGGAGCTTTAGCTCGCGATGATGAGGGCACTGGTGCCTCGGCAGGCTAAGGGCGGCTGGCGCCGCCGTCGCCCAATAAATTGGCCTCCCACGGTGGGGGCACATTACTCGGGAATCGATCAGGCTTGTTGTAGGAGGGAGCTTTAGCTCGCGATGATGCGGGCACTGGTGCCTCGGCAGGCTAAGGGCGGCTGGCGCCGCCGTCGCCCAATAAATTGGCCTCCCACAGGGGGGCACATTACTTGATCGATAAGGCCAGCTGTAGGAGGGAGCTTTAGCTCGCGATGATTGAGACGGTGGGCAATGGGACCCTGCAAGGGCTTTCTTATCTTTCAGGCGCTAAGCCCGTGGAAGCGGCTGTGTTTGTCAGCATAAGTACGTGTTTGCAAAGGTAGCAGGGCTTTTCGAAGCGATACGGTGGTATCACTTAGCCCCCATCTTTTGCTAGGAGAATATCGGCCCGGTGTTAAAACCTCATCTTTTCCTAACAACTGCTGATGGTACCGCTGAGTCATCTGCTGTAAATCTAGCGCAGTATCACGGTGACAAACAGGATATTGGCTCAGCATTTCAAGAACACAGAGCGAACGTTGGAACTGCTCATGAGGCATAGCAGTAGCGAGGGTTTCGAGCTCTCTCCAAGTAGGCCGATACCCTTTATACCAGATGGAATCAGCCAGCTTTTTGATATCCTCAACAGCACTCTCAAGAGGACGAGCCCCCACCCGATATAGCTGCTTATGCGTGACGGAAAACTGCATCTTTAACCCTCGCTATGATGATACTCATCCAGCATCATTTTCAGATTACCTAAAATACGAGTTTCATCGCCAACATAGTAACTGATCGCTTCCCGAGCTAACCGTTCGAATTCTTCGATATCAACATAGGGGAGTTGCAACAATGTTTGAATATCATTTTGGTCGCGTTCGCCAAAACGACCAAGCTTTGAGATTGCCACATCTAGCGCACTCGCGACATAGACTTCAACGTTAGGGGCATGACTTTGGATCATCAACCGAATGACACGATCTTCATAATCTTCATGCAATGGAGCTAATGTCGTGTTAAAGCTGATATCTAGCTCCAATATTTGCACAACTCCTGCATCATCGGTAAACACATAGGCATCTTCGCCCAGAAGAGCGATAATATCAGACTTCTTAGCCAATCCATGTGATGCTACCTCAGCGTCAATATCGGCACTGCCTCGAGCTTGTGTGTGGATATGAACCGCACAGCCACCGAATACAATAGCCTGGAAGACCCCCTTTTCTCCGCTCCCATAGACAGGCACGAGCACATCAAAAAACTCAACTAGCGCGCGCCCAAGTGGTGTGTTGGGCTCGATGATTGGGTAATTACCTGGCGCAATCGGCATAATCTCTCCTAAACATACAAGAAAACGTGCCGCCGTCGCCTAATCAATTAGCCCCTACGACGGTTGCTTCATCGCCTAATCAGGTGCCCTCCTACACCTGCCTTCGGCAATGCCCCGATAAACTGCTGTAGGAGGGAGTTTTTATCAATCAGCGCGAAAAACCGCTTACTTTTAGTGAGCGGATGGATAGCGCGGCATCCGCAGGATGCCCTTGCTGATGATTTGCACAGTGCTATACTGCTCACGTCGACACGACCTACCGAGGGGCACTCGGAAAGTGACGTCTGTGGAGACGATGTGAGACCTGGGGGATATGAGTTGGTTCGCCACCGTAAAAATCCCCACTGTGGGACTTTTACGGCGATAACCAAGCCATTCCCTCGGGCAATCGTCTTGGAAGCAGAAACCAGGAAGGTAACAACCTGGGAATCCCCTTCCTTTCCGTCGCTAGACGGCAGCGCAAGCTGAGGGAGGGGAGGATGTCAAGGCTGTAGATTAAGCTTCACCTAGCAGCCCTAAGCTGGCGGCGGGGGCTTGGCGTCGTAGGCTGTAGGAGAGCGCGTGGCCGATGATACCTATCAGCAGCGCGCCGCCGATGGGGAGTGCTAGCCATAGGCCGAGGTGCAGGCGTGGGGTTAAATCGAGCCAGTAGAGGTAGAGCGCGGCAGTAGCCAGTTCCGCCAGGACCGCCCCTAGCAGGCCGCTGGCGAATCCGAGCAGCGCGTATTCAGCCCCTTGCACGCGGGAGATCATCCGGTTGCCTGCACCAAACACCCGCAGCAGGCCACTCTCGTGGGCGCGTACCGGGCGGCTGGCGGTGAGCGCGGCGTAGAGCACACTCACGCCCGCCAACAGCACCAGGATTAGCACAAGCTCCACCGCGCGAGTCACTTGGGTCAATACATCGCGCACCTGCCCTAGGATGGCATCTACGTTGAGCAGCGAGACGCCGGGGAAGTCGCTAACCAGCTCGCGCACCAAGCCCTGCTCTTCGTCTGGCAGATGGAAAGCGGTGATGAAGCTATGGCCGAACGATTCCAGCACGCCGGGCGGGAAGATCACGAAGAAGTTCGGGTTAAAGCTGTCCCAGTTCAGGCTACGCAGGCTTTCGATGCGCGTTTTGATGCTGTCGCTGCCTACGGCGAAGGTGATTTCGTCCCCTAAGCCCAAACCAAGACGCTCAGCCAAACCATCCTCCACCGAAATGGGAACAGTTTCTGAGTCGCTAGAAGGCGTCGCGTCCACTTCGCTCATCCAGCCTTCTGGCTCACTGGCGGGTGTGAACCACTGCCCTGCCACCACTTGGTTGCCTTCGGGCAGTTCGGATTGCCACGTCAGATTTAACTCACGGCGCAGCGAGTTGTCGCCTCGGGCATCGGCGGGCACTGCATCTCTGGGCGCTTGTCCGTTAATCTCGGTAATACGCCCACGCACCATGGGGTAAAGGGTGCTTTGGGTATCGACCCGAGGTGCCACCGCTTGCTCGAACGCATCCCGCTCGCCGGGCTGAATGTTGATGGCAAAGTAGTTGGGGGTGTCTTCTGGCAGTTGATCTTGCCAAGTAATGAGCAGATCCCCACGCACCTGGACGATCATCGCCATGGCAAAAAACGTGACCGAAAATGCCAGCAGTTGGCCAAGCCCCGCCTGCTTGCGGCGGGCCAGTTGACGCCCGCCCAAGCGAAATGCCTGAACCCACTCGCCGCCGCCCTTAAGGCGCTGCACAGCGCGAAGCAAACCTTTCAGCAATAAAGAACTCACGCCCCACAGCAGCGCCAATAAAGCCGAGCCACCCACCAGAAGCGCCAAGGCCAGAGGGAAGCTGCCTGAATAGAGCCACAGCAGGCCACCAAACACGATGCTAGCCACCCCCACCACCAGCCAAGCGGCGGGCGGTAACGGGTCCAGCTCTCGCCGCAGGACTTTAAGCGCGCTTACCTGCTTGATACGCAGCAGCGTTGGGCCTGCAAACCCTACCAGCACCGCCAGCGCGGTGAAGATACCGAGCCATAGCGGCATAATGCCAGGGGGTGGCAGCGTCATGGGCAGAAAGCTGGTTAATAGCCACAGCAGTACGGCTTGGCCGACCAAGCCCAGCAGCGCGCCAATGAGGGAGGCCATTAACGCCAGCCCAATGAGTTGCAGGCTGAAAATCGTCACAAGCTGATACTGGCTGGCCCCAAAGCAGCGCAGCAGCGCAGCGGTATCCAGGTGACGCTCTACGTAGCGGCGGGTCGACATAGCAACCGCCACCCCGGCCAACAGCACCGCTGCTAACCCGGCAAGGCCTAAGTAGCTTTCCGCCCGCTGTAAGGCGTTACCCAGCTGCGGGCGGTCTACCCGCACATCACGCACTTCTACCCCATCACGCCGTAGCTGTGCCAACAAGCCTTGCACCTGATCTAACGCGGCGGGCGGCCCGGCGGCCAGTAGTTCAAACTCAATACGTGACCCTGGCTGTACTAGGCCAGTGGCTTCAAGGTCAGCGGTATTGAGCATCAAGCGCGGGTTGAAGTTACCAAAGCCAGCGGATTGGTCCGCTTCGCGCTCGATAATCCCGCTAATGGTCAGCTCCGTTTGCCCCACCTGCACGCGGTCGCCAATCTCTATCTCAATCAGCTCGGCTAACCGTGGGTCTGCCCAGGCTTCGCCTGCAGGTGGGCCAGAGGCGATTTGCTCGACGCCGCTGCCCCTATCTACGTGAGAAACACCGTAGTGCGGGTACACGTCATCCACCGCTTTGAGGCTGGCGGGCTGGAAGCGCTCCCCCTGGCTGATCATGGAGACCAGATCCACTTGGTCGCTCAGCGTAAAGCCCGCCTGCTCTAGCGTATTGCGCAGCTCTTCAGGGAAAGGGTCGCGCTGTTCGAGCACTAAATCGCCACCCAGCATCTGCCCGGCTTGGCGCTCAAGGCCACGCTCCAAACGATCAAGAAAGAAGGCAATCATGGTGGAAGCGGCCACCGCCAGTACCAGCGCGACAAACAGCGCCCGCACATCCGCCGCGCGAAGGTCGCGCTTTAAGCTCCGAGCGGCCAAACGCCAGTTGATATCACTCATCGCCTTCCCCGCTGTTGGCTGGGGCTGGCTCGAACGGGACGAGCTGGCCGTTAGTGAGGCGCAGGCAGCGGTCGCAGCGGCGCGCTAAGGCGTGGTCGTGGGTGACGAGGATCAGCGTCGTGCCCGCCTCTTTATTCAGCGTGAAAAGCAGGTCGATGATCTGCGCACCGGTATCCGGGTCCAAGTTGCCAGTCGGCTCATCGGCAAACACCAGCTCAGGGTCGGTCACGAAGGCACGCGCAATGGCGACACGCTGCTGTTCACCGCCAGAGAGCTGTTTGGGCTGGTGGGAAGTCCGCTCGCCAAGCCCTACACGCTCCAACCACTGCTGAGCAGTACGGGTTTCTCCGGCGCGGGGAGAGAGTTCTAGCGGCAGCAGCACGTTTTCCAGCGCGCTGAGGGTCGGCAACAGCTGAAAGTTTTGAAACACGAACCCCACTCGCCCTGCCCGCAGTGCGGCGCGGCCATCCTCATCCAGGCGGCTCAGCGCATGGCCGAAAAGCGTCAACTCACCGTCGCTGGGCGTATCCAATCCGGCCAACAGGCCTAGCAGCGTCGACTTACCCGCCCCGCTTTTACCCAAAATAGCCACGCTCTCCCCCGCCGCTACGCTTAACGACAGGTCGTGTAAAATGGTTAGCGTGCGTTCACCGCTGGTCACTCGTTTGGCCAGCTTTTCCGCGTGCAGCACTGGCTGGCTCACCGCTTCATGGGGAACCTTCTGGGCCGCCGATGAGTCGGTGTTGGACGAAGCCGCATCTTGGGTCGTGGTATTGGATATTGGGTCAGAGGAGTGAGGCATGAAACGTGGATTCCCTTTAGCAATTCAAAAACAAGCAATTCAAAAACTGTTTCGTCAGACACTGGCCTTTCAGCGGGGGCAAACGGCCACCCGGCGTGGTGTGTCTAGCGCCGTCATGCTGATCATATTCTTGGGTGCTGCCCCTTTATACGCCAACACGTCTGAAGAGCACCTACCAACGCTCCTCGTGATGGGCGACAGCTTGAGCGCGGCGTACGGTATTGAGCAGGAGCAGGGCTGGGTCACGCTGCTGGCAGAGCGCCTTGACGGTGAAGCGCACGTCGTCAATGCCAGCATTAGCGGCGAGACTACCTCCGGTGGCGCCCAGCGATTTGCCGATATCATCGGACAGCGTGAGCCGGATATCGTTCTGTTAGAACTGGGCGGCAACGATGGCCTGCGCGGTTTACCGCCTGCCCAAATGCGCGCCAATCTGGCAACCATGATTGAGCAGAGCCAGCAGGCCGATGCCGAAGTGCTGCTGCTGGGTATCGATATTCCGCCTAATTACGGCCAAGCCTACCGCGATGCGTTTACCAGTGTCTTTCATTCGCTCGCGGATGAGTACGATATTCCGCTGGTGCCCTTCTTGCTGGAAGATATCGCGCTTAATAAACAGCTGATGCAGAGCGATGGTATCCACCCCACTGCCGAGGCCCAGCCAATTATCCTAGAAAACGTGTGGTCTGAGCTTGAACCCATGCTGGAAGAGACGTATCAGGCTTCTTCTCAGTAGTATACTTTGCGTACGGCACTGACTCGCTGGGCAACCCCATTTTTTCATGCCTTGCACGCATGTAGTCTAAGAACTACAATATCTTTATGCTCGCTATTAAACAAACCGACACTTACCGACGGTGGGAACGTAAGCTCCGCGATTCGCGCGCCAAAGCACTGATTGCCGCCCGTATTTTCAGGCTGGCCAACGGATTGACTGGCGATGTAAAACCCGTTGGTCAAGGCATCAGTGAACTGCGTATTCATCATGGCCCAGGATATCGTGTCTATTTTAAACAACGCGGTAATGAGCTTATCATCCTGTTGTGTGGTGGCGATAAAAGCACTCAGCAAAACGATATCGATACAGCGCAGCGTCTGGCAGCAGAATGGGAGGAATCATGAGCGATAAGATTTACGACTATGACCCAGCAGCAGCCTTAGAGAACGATGAAGCCATCGCGCTCTTTCTCGCTGATGCGCTGGAAACCGGAGATGCCACTTATGTTGCTAAAGCGATGGGTATCGTAGCGCGCGCTAAAGGAATGACAGAGCTTGCTCGCGAAACCGGCCTCTCCCGTGAGCAGCTCTATCGTTCGTTCAGCGAGCAAGGCAACCCAACGCTGAAGACGATGTTGGCCGTCATGCGTGCACTGGGTATGGACTTGACGGCAAAACCACACCAAGAAGAACCCGTCATGTAAACATTGGTACTTTCTACTGAGGAGATATAGCGCTTTTTTGCCTTAGCTTGTAGTCTTAAGCGATATTTGACCAACGCTAATGGCGTCCATGTCTACTTCCTCGTCCCGCCCGCTTTCTAACGTTTCGCGTCGGCAGTTTTTAACCGCTGCTGGCGCGTTGCTATTGGGTGCTGGGCTGGGCATACACGCTACTCCAGTGTCAGCCTTCAATCCTCAACAGCTGCGCCAGAGTATGCAGCAAATGTATGGGCAAGGCGGGCTTAACGTTTTAGAAGAGTGGTTCGCGCTGCTGGAGCGCCTGCGGGGCCAAGATGTGCAGGCGCAGCTTCGCGATGTAAACGACTTTTTTAACCGCCGTATCCGCTGGATAGATGATATCCGCGTATGGGGCGAAGAGGATTTTTGGGCAACCCCTTTAGAGGCGCTGGGTAAAGGGCAAGGCGACTGCGAAGATTACTCCATCGCTAAGTACATTACCCTGAAGCAACTTGGTGTGCCGGGGGAGCGCTTGCGTATGATCTACGTCCGCGCCCGCATTGGCCGCAGCCAAATCACCCAGGCCCACATGGTATTAGGCTATTACTCAACGCCAAACGCTGAGCCTTTGGTACTAGATAATATTGCACCCTCAATATCTCCCGCTTCCCAACGTAACGACTTAGACCCCGTGTTCAGTTTTAACAGCGATGGCCTATGGGCAGGCGGCGGTTCCGAGTCCCGTGCCGACCCGCTGGCGCGGCTTTCACGCTGGCGGAGCGTGATTGGGCGAATGCAATCACAAGGATTTATTTAAGAGGACTGGCGCTATGTCGCTGATTAAACAGCTTTGGCTGGCCATTATCGCGCTCTTGCTGTTGTCGTTTGTCGGCAGCTTGGCGATCAGTATTACCAGCAGCCGTGACTACATTGAGCAGGAAGTGCGCATCAAGAACGAAGACAATGCCACAACTCTGGCGCTCTCCATGAGCCAGCTCGACAAAGATTTAGTGATTTTAGAGCTGCTGATCTCGGCCCAGTTCGATACCGGTTATTACCGCTCGATTATCCTGCGCGATGCAGAAGGCGAGATATTAGTAGAGCGCAGCGCGGGTGAATATAGCGGTGATGTTCCTGCATGGTTCCGCAGCCTAGTGCAATTCGATGTGCCCACCGGCACCGCCACGATTCAGGATGGCTGGCGGCAATTCGGCACGTTGGAACTTGAAAGCCAACACAGCTACGCCTATGCCTCTTTGTGGCGCAGTATGTTGGAACTAGCCGGCTGGTTTTTACTCGCTGGAGCCATTAGCTTAGCGATTGCCACCGTCTTGGTGCGAGGTATCAAACATCCGTTGGTACGCGTTGTGGCTCAAGCTAAAGATATCAGCGCGCGACGCTTCACGACCATTCAAGAGCCCCGCACGTTAGAGCTGCGGGAAGTTGCCCAGGCGATGAACGTGCTGTCTGCCAACGTGCGCCAAATGCTCAGTCAAGAGAGCCAGAAGCTCGATGAGCTACGCTGCGAGTTGCAGCATGACCGCGTAACGGGCGCGCTGAACCGTGACGTGCTGATGAGCAGGTTGGCATCGCTACTGGGCAGCGACGATGCCCGTGCCACCGGCCTGATGGTCATGGTGCGTGTGCAGGCGCTGGAGCATCTGAACGACCAGCTGGGCCACCAAGCCACCGACCAACTGCTCAGTACGTTGGTTAAGGCACTTGCCACCCTGGAAACCAGCGCCGACGAGGCGCTCATCGGCCGTTTGAACGGCAGCGACTTCCTGCTCATGCTACCACTCGAAGAGCAGCCGGATTCCCTATTGCCCCGTTTGCAGCAAGCGCTGGCCACCGTTACTGCCAGCGCCCCTCAGGCCGATGTACGCTTGGCCACCGCGATCGTGGCGTATCACTCAGACGACGAACGCGGGCCGCTACTGGCCACCTTAGACGACGCCCTGGCCGAAGCCGAAAGCGGTAGCAGCTCAACGAATATTGCCCTACGCCAACGGGAACAAGGGTCGCTATTTGGCAACCATAACGAGTGGCGAACCGCACTGACCGTAGCCATCGAACAAGGCCCACAGTTGGCGTATTTCCCCGTGATCGATGCCCAGAACCAAGTGCTTCACTATGAATGTCCCGCACGATTGGAACTTGCCAATGCTTGGCAGACCGCCGGTCTCTTCATTCCTTGGGTAACGCGCTTCGCTCTCGAACCCACGCTGGATATGGCCGTCGTCAAAAAAGCATTGGGACAACTCGAGGCAAATCCCGATCAGCGTATCGGCGTTAACCTCTCGATTGCGTCGATCAATAATGCCCAGTTCGTCACCGAGCTGCGTTTACTGTTAGAAAAGCAGCCCGCTCTCGCCAGCAAACTGTGCTTCGAAGTACCCGCAACGTTAACGGCCCACTCCTTTGGTAGCCTACGCGGATTGTGTAGTGCTCTTCGCCCACTCGGCTGTCAGTTCGGCATCGAGCACGTGGGTGCCGAATTCACCAAACTCGCTGACTTGCACGATGTGGGGCTTGCCTACCTGAAGGTCGATAGCAGCTTGATTCGTGGGATTCACGTCTCGAACGAGCAGCAGACCATCGTGCGCGGCATGGCCACGCTGTGCCACTCCCTGGGTATCCAGGTCATCGCTGAGGGGGTCATTGACTCGGAGGAGTTACAAAGCCTATTCCGCACAGGCGTGGACGGTGCAACGGGGCCCGGTGTTCGCTTGAGCTAACACGGAAGACGACTCGAAGAAATAACACGATAGGAATGACGCGGCACCTGCCGCGTCAGATAATACCGCCATCATCACCGATCAAGTTGACATCGTTCTTAGAACGAAGCGACTTACGCTCCAACACCTTGCTCTGAGCGGCAGCAGGCAAGTCAGTAAAACTGAGCACGCCTTTCTCCAGCAGCACCTCCAGCATATCTTCAACGACCCGTACAAACGCCAAATCCGACGCGATCATTTGCGCCGACTGCCCCGTTTGCTGGGCCAGAAAGGCAAACACCTCCGGCGAGTCCGCCGCGATGGTGTCATTACACTCAGGCGAGGGCTCTTTGCTGAGCATCACAATCTCCCCACGGGCATTTCGTTTGATGTAGAGCATAGCGGCTTCCTCTGTAAGTAAAAGCGCTTAAGTGTCGCTAAACGTAACACGTCACTGGAAACTACGAGGCCGCCCAGTGGGCGGCCTGTTGGGGTAGATTAAAGGTTATTCGATATCTAGCTTGCCATTTTGGATCATATGGAGGATGACATCCTGTGATCCGCCATCACCAAAGTCAGAGAAGCTCTTACCCTCTAAACGAATAACTTGATCAGCATTCTCTTTATCGCCTGCCAAGCCTCCTTCAGAGTTGACATACAGCACTGTATCACCGTTATCTTCTTCGGCGACAATATAGGCATCTAGCGAGTCACCGTTTTCATAATCCAATAACTCACCAATATCCAGTTTATCGCCTTCATCCGCATTGAAATCCATCACTGTATCAATGGCGGGGCTATCCGCAGTGCCTTGGTCGTTTAACTCCCACTTGAAGGTGTCAGCGCCGAGGCCACCGAACAGCAGATCGTTACCTTCGCCACCAATGAGATTGTCGTTAGCGGAGCCGCCGATCAAGATATCGTCACCAGCACCAGCGTCGATAGTATTGCTACCCCCATCAGTACGCACAGTATCGATTAAGGATTCCCAGTTTTCCCGAACATAGTCGAGAATCTGGTCATCATTAGGCATGGTTCCATTATGAACCTCCCACTTCAGGAACTCTCGCAGCCCTTGATAACCCAAGCCGTCGTGACTTCCTGCAGTGAAGACGTCGTCTGTATCCTGGTTCGTCCACTCGAGGTGGTCGGTATTGACAGTATCACCGAAGATAATGTCATCTCCCTGCCCTCCAGTAATGACGTCAGCACCTAAGGGCTCGAGTTCATCGAACTCAGAACTTCCCTCCAAAGCAGCTGCTAGATCTTCGGCGTTATTGACGATATTAACATCACCCGCCTGATCCGTTACGGTTCCAGCACCCCAATTGTAGAGACCGTAATTCCCATCAATCCAACCATAAGCCCAAAAACCTGAAACCGATTTGGACTCCTGGCCGACTGACTCTCCAGTAGTAGTGAAGAACTGCAAGTAGTCCTGATTAACATCAGACCCAATACCAATCCCTTCAACTTGGCTCAGCTCCGCCAACGGTTTAAAAGCATTGACAGAGTTTTGCAACACACTGTAACTAGTCGCATCGCCAGGCCCACTGACATTACCGTTACCTGTACGATAGTCGAAAGAAGGATCACCATCTGTTAGGAAGTAGGTGAGCTTTTCAAACTCGGCGGATGTCTGCTGTCCATCCTGAGCATTGAACCAGGCCACTGACTGCTCAAATGCAGCCTGATAGTTTGTACCACCGCCAGCCGAAAGCGCATCAATTGCTGAAATCAACTGGTTCACATTGCTCGCATTAAGCCCCTGAACCGTCACTGGTGACGAAGCATGGGTAGAGAATGGAACCAATTGCACATTGATCATGCCCTCGTGATCCTTGAGCTGATTGGCCAGGTTGACCAGCGCCTGCTTGGTCAGCTCCATGCGATCCAGGCCCGGCGTACCGGAAGAATTCCCCATACTCCCCGAGGTATCGACGATCAAGGAGATATTGTAGTTAGTGGCAGGGTCTACAATCGTGACCTTCCCACCACGGTCGCCAATGATGACATCATCGCCACCGCCACTTTCAATGGTGTTATCTCCGTTTCCTCCCACATTGAGCGACGCAGGTGGCTGAACCTCAAACGGCCGATCAGTCTCGTCCTCATAGGTATTACCAAATTGGTCATTTCCTACCACTTTAGCAGTCACATCTCCAGAAGATAGCCCCGCTACTTTATCGCTGGAAACATTCACTACCCACGAGCTGCCATCTGGATTGACTTGCGTGGTATAAGTCTCTCCGCCAACCGTAACTTCAACCGTATCACCAGCTTTCGCATCTCCACCAACGGAACCACTGATTGAGTGCTCTTCGTTAGACTCACTATTGCTCAGGAAGTCATCCCCACCAAAGAGCGCATCTATCGTGATCGTGGCTTCTGGAGCTACGTTGGCAACGCCTTTACTGTCATCATCGCTGTCGCTATTACCCGCAGGGTCCGTGACCGTGGCACTAACGCTTACGTTAGGCGCACCTTCGCTCACAGCCACCCAAACAGTAACACCGTTATTAATGTCCTCCTGATCCAGCACTACAGTAGTCAGCGTATTACCGCCCGCATCCTTAACGACCAGTGTATCGCCAACCTTAGTACCCGCTTGGAACGTCACTAAGGCTTCGACGCTATTTTGCTCGCCAGCAGCAATTTCGTCGATGTTGTAGACATCGTCGTCGCCAGCGCCCTGCAGTGCCACGGTGACCGTCGGGGCGGTGGTGTCGACATTGTATTCTTTCTCGCCGGTGACGTCGCCGACGTTGCCGGCTTCGTCTGTCGCGGCGACCACGCCGTCGATGGTTTGGTCGGCGTCGGCGGCCAGGTCGCTGCCCGCCACGGCCACGCTCCACTCGCCCGCGGC
>NZ_JAKGAY010000030.1:0-41451 GCF_021532545.1 Halomonas sp. Cn5-12 | reverse complement strand
GCCAGCTCAAGCAACCGATGCGCGATGCCAGTGCGGTCAATGCGACCCGCTGGGCGCTGTTCTCCGCGCTCAAAACCACGGATTTACCGGTCGCCGTGAGCAGCGGTGGCCGCACCAAATACAACCGACAGCGCCTCAACATCCCCAAGACGCATGCCTTGGACGCCGCTTGTGTCGGGGCTTTCGAGAAACTGCATGACTGGACAGTGCCGACACTGACGATCAAGGCGATGGGGCGTGGCAGCTATCAACGCACCCGCTTAACGAAACACGGGTTTCCGCGTGGCTATCTAATGCGGCAGAAGCAGGTGCACGGCTTTCAAACCGGCGACATGGTGCGTGCGATAGTACCCACCGGCAAGAAGGCTGGCACCTATACGGGCCGTGTCGCGATACGCAAAACCGGCAGTTTCAACGTCCAAGCCGAACACGGTGCAGTGCAAGGCATTTCCCATAAATACTGCACCCTCATCCAACGGAGTGATGGCTACGGCTATTACATCACACCCTTCACCAGCCTAACAGGAGGAGCGGGACAGGCGGTGGCGTAACCCAGTCGCCCTACGGGCGACGCGCTATTCCTCCCGGCACTAAAAGTACCGGGTATCCCGCGCAAAATCAGATGAATTTGATACTACTAGACCGGAGCGAGGTCGATGGTCACCACGCTCGTATTACCGATGCGCGCCGCCTGACCCATCTGCATGAAGTACACCGCGCTAACGAAGGCGATCGCTTAACCGTGGGTATTCAAGGCGGCGCTATGGGTAAGGCCACGCTAACGGAGCTCAACAAAACGCAGGCTCTGTTTGCGCTGGAAGATATCAACGAACCGCCGCCGCCTGCCCTGCCCGTTCATCTTGTCCTGGCGCTGCCGCGCCCGCGTATGCTGGCACGCACGCTTGAGCACGTCACGGCGTTAGGAGTCAAAGAGATTACCCTGCTGCACACCAAGCGGGTTGAAAAGAGTTACTGGCAGTCGCCGGAACTGCGGCCAGAAAAAATTCATCAGCATTTGATACTTGGGCTAGAACAAGCGCGGGATACTCAACTGCCTAACGTGACGCTCTGCAAAGGGTTTCGTCCTTTTATGGAAGAGCAGCTACCGGCACTTCTAACAGAACGAAGAGGATTGGTTGCCCACCCAGGCATGGAGAATGCCTGCCCGCGCGGTATTGATGAGCCAACGCTATTACTGGTAGGGCCCGAAGGCGGTTTTATCCCGTGGGAAGTGGAGCAGCTACTGACGGCAGGCTGCGAGGGAATGCACCTAGGCCCTCGTATCCTGCGGGTAGAAACAGCCGTCACCGCGCTGCTGTCACGGCTGTTTTGAGTGCTACCTGACTAATAAAGGATCAAGACTGGTCGTCTTCGGGGTCGTGGGGAACGTACGCAGCGTTTTCTCCACACTCGGGTTCCTGTAGAAACGTATTGCGTACGTCTAACAAGCCCAGGTGGCTGATGGTACGACGCCCCAATAGTAGCGGATAGATCATCTCTTCTCGGTCACGCAGGCTAAACTGCTCCTCGTAGATGGTATCCCCCATGCACACGTCCATCAGCACCACCGGGCGCTCGTCACGACCCCCAGCGCCACGCACGGTTTGCTCGCGATAGAGTGGACGCTCGATTTGGTCGCTAAAGGTGTCACCGCTCTCTTGATCTTCCAGCTTCAAACGAAAGCGCACCCACTCTTCGCCATCTTTTTCAAACATCTCGATATCACGGGCATCCAGTGATGAGGTAAGTGCGCCGCTATCCAACTTGGCCTTGACGGCAATCCCCCATGGCTCGATGTAAGCATTTTCCACCCAGCCGAAGACCTTATCCTCAGCCTGTGCGGTAGCACTGACCAACAGGGAACCAGCCAATACGCTCGCCCCCAACACCCCTAGAAATGTTTTTCCCATTGCGACTCATCCTTGGTGAGAAGTTTGCCTAGCTATCAAAGAGATTCAAACAGCGATGAAAGCGCCCTGAGCTAGCGCAACCGCTCTAACAGCGACTGGGTAGCAAAGCCATCCGGCACTAGGCCTTGGTCGCGCTGGAAGGCACGCAGCCCCGCCTGAGTATTCGGCCCCATAATGCCGTCGGCAGTGCCTACCGCGTAACCGGCGTTGTTCAAACGCTGCTGGAGCGTTCTGACATCATCACGGGTTAAAGGTGCCTCATCGCGTGGCCATGCTTGCGAAATGCCCTCTCGCCCAGCAATGGCGTCGGCTAGCGTGGCAACCGCCAGCGCATAGCTAGTGGCATTGTTGTAACGCAAGATAGCGCGGAAATTGGGACCTACGATAAACGCGGGGCCATTCGCCCCGGCCGGTACAATCACCGCAGCGCTATCGAAAGAGGGAAGCTCACCCCGAACGGCACGCACACCTTGTTCAGCCCATTCGGCGCTGCTCTTACGGTCGGTTTGCGAGTAGTCAAAGTCGTCGGGTAACCTGACCTCAGCACCCCAGGGTTGGCCTGCCTGCCAACCAGCGCGCGCAAGATAGTTCGCCGTCGACGCCATGACATCGGGAATACTACCCCAAATATCGCGGCGACCATCGCCATCGCCATCCACCGCGTAGGCCTCAAAGCTGCTGGGAATAAACTGGGTATGCCCCATTGCTCCCGCCCAAGAGCCTTTCATCTGCTCTGCGGCAATGTCGCCCTGGTCAATAATACGCAGCGCGGCAAGTAGCTCACTACTCGCAAAGTCGCGCCGACGGCCGTCATAAGCCAGCGTGGCGAGGGACTCTAGCGTCGAGAAATCACCAAAGTTGCTGCCGTAGTTACTCTCAACGCCCCAGATGGCCACGATGATTTCTGCTGGTACGCCATAGCGCTGCTGCATCTGTTGGGCTGTTTCACGGTGTTGCGCGTACTTCTCCTGACCATTGGTAATACGCGTGGTAGACACGGCACTATCCAAATACTGCCAAATGGCACGTACGAACTCAGGCTGGTAGCGGTCTAATTCAATCACCCGCTCGCGGTAGCGCAGGCCATCAAAGGCGGAGGCTAGCGTCGCTTCGCTAATCCCTTGGTTGGCGGCATAGCGACGAAACTCGCTTAACCACTGATTGAAGTTGGCATAGCGCACCTCTTCAGCGGCTCGTGCATCTACCTCGGTCATT
Source organism: Halomonas sp. Cn5-12 (assembly GCF_021532545.1). Lineage (NCBI taxonomy): Bacteria > Pseudomonadati > Pseudomonadota > Gammaproteobacteria > Oceanospirillales > Halomonadaceae > Halomonas > Halomonas sp. Cn5-12. The sequence continues at coordinate 38,326 of NZ_JAKGAY010000030.1, read as the reverse complement.
AGTTGCGGGCTGGCGTGTGTGGCAGGGCTGTGGAGAGCAAGCGTCGTAGCGGCAACGAATAACAACGGGAATACAGCGGCTCGGCGAGTATTCAACGAATTGTTATGTTTCAGCGACACGGCGGGTAATGACACGGGTATTAACGGCATAGCATTCTTCTCTCAGCAATCCTTGGCGTGAGCTGGATGATGGCTCAGAAATGAGGGAGATACCACCCCTAGGCCGCTAGGGCAGAGAATAGGGGCTGGCAGCCAGTATGCCACGTAAAGCCCTTTGGAGTCGTAATGGCCCGCTTGCTTTAATACGTTGAAATACCTATCTTGGCGCGGGTCGCGGAGTCGCTGCCACGCCACGCCGCAATACATGGACACAACATCTTATACAGTACAATTATTGTACATAAATTGACATAACAGTTTTTCAGAATAGCGTCTCTATTTCGGGTTTTTTAGGCATAAAAAAAGCCACAACGAGGTGGCTTAAAGAAGTCGTTGATAGTGCTCGTCGCGCTAATCTGGGTCGGTGTTACGCGGGTGCCGCTTGGCGTTTTCCTGGGTTTCCATGCCGCTTTTAAGCTCATGGGTAAGCGGGTCGTAGTTAGGACGCAATTCATCTTTCACCGTGCCGCTCCACAGCCTTGAGCCCACGAAGTATCCGGCCCTCCCAATCACGTGGGCGGCAATCGGCGCAGTGATTAAGATAAACACAATAATGGCAAACGAGCGTGCCACTACGCCCACTTCAGCAAAATGCATGGCCGATGCCAGCATGATTAAAATCACCCCGAGTGCCGCCGCCTTGGTGGTGGCGTGCATACGCGTCAGCAAGTCAGGCAAGCGAAGTAAACCAACGGCGGCTAACAGCATAAAACTAGACCCTGTTAGCAGCATGGCCCCTTTAATTACATCAATCATCCCGCGGCCCTCCACGTTCTAAAAAGCGCGCAAAGCCAATGGCGGCTAAAAAGCCCATCAGCGCAATCACGATCGCGGCGTCCAAGAAGCTCGAGACGCCCGATTGAATCGCATACACACCGACCAACCCCACGACTGTCGTCGAGAACAGTTCTAGGGCCACTACGCGATCTGGCAGACTAGGTCCGCGCACCACGCGAACGAAGGTCAGCACGAGCGCCAAGCCCATGATCACCTGACTAATTAAAATCACGGTTTCCATTAACGAAATAACTCCAGTGCCCTGTGTTCCATCTCTTTCAAATTGCGTCGAAGCTCCTCTTCGTCGTCCAGGAACATCGCATGGATATACAACACTTTACGGTCATCGGACACGTCTAGGCTCAGGGTACCCGGTGTGAGCGAAATCAAATTCGCCACCAGGGTGATCTCCATTTCGGTGCGTGCCGACAGCGGTAAGGCAATGACCCCCGGCTGCATGTGCCAAGGCGGCGTCAGGATATCGAATGCCACGCGTAAGTTGGCCTGAACCAACTCTTTGATGAAAAAACCGAGAAAGCCGATGAAGCGCGGCACACGAGCAGGATAGCCTTTCAACCCATCGACTTGAGGCTCAATCAGCAGCAACGCGATATAGCCAAAAATCATCCCTACCAACAAATTCAACCCGGAGAAGTCGCCGCTCAGCAGCACCCAGGCCAAACCAAGCAAGAGGTTCCAAATGGCGCCGGTCATGGTGTTTCCTCCAAGCGGTCATCGACACGTTCGGCCTGTATCTCAATGGGATCCAGTAGCGCTGCTTCCGCACTTGCGGAGGCACCGAGTACCGCTTCGATATAGCCTGAGGGCGTCATCAATTGATCGCCTATTTGGTTCATCACCAGCATGATGGGTTCGGCAAACACGCCAATGAGCAGGGACATCATGGCCAGCACCACGACAGGCAGATACATCATCCACAGGCTGGGCTTCAGCAACCGGCCATCATCGCCTGTCGGTGTCGGTGTTTCGGGCACCTGGTTTTCTTCAGGTAGCGCCTTCCAGAACACTTCGTTCCAGATCTTCACCATGGAGTAGAGCGTCATCAAACCCACGGCCAGGGCGATGCCGGTCGCCACGTAAGCCTTTGCCTCAAAGCCTGCGCGCACCAGCACGAATTTGGCAAAGAAACCCGACAGCGGCGGAATGCCCGCCAGAGAGAAGGCGCTAATAAAGAACGCCACGGCCAGCCAAGGGCGTTCACGATATAGCCCGCCCATCTTTTTAAGCTGGTAAGTGCCCTGTAGGCGGTGGGTAATCCCGCTAATTAAGAACAGGTTCGTCTTCACAATGATGTTGTGCATGATGGCAAACACACCGCCTGCAATCGCCAGTGGTGTATAGAGCGCCAGCCCCAGGATCATATAGCCAATCTGGCTGACGATATGAAACGAGAGGATACGCCGGAATTCATACTGGGCGGCCGCCCCCAGCACGCCGGTCACCATAGTGAGAACGGCCCCCCACAGCATGATGTCCTGTAGGTAGCCCATGGTCTGATCGAAGATTAGCGTAAATACCCGGAACAGTGAGTAAACGCCCACTTTGGTTAACAGGCCTGCAAACAGTGCGGATACCGCCACCGGAGGCGTGTGATAAGAAGCAGGTAGCCAGAAAAACAGCGGAAACGCAGCGGCTTTGATACCAAAGGCCACCATAAACATCACCGCCAGCACTTCGACCATGCCGCTGTGCTCGGCTTCATCCATGCGCAGCGCGATATCGGCCATATTGAGTGAGCCCACCGTGCCGTAAAGTAGGCCTACCGCAGTGAGAAAAATGACCGATGCCAGCAGATTGAGCGTCACATACTTGATGGCGCCCTCCATCTGCGCGCGCTCGCCTCCCAGCGTCAGGAGCGCAAACGAAGCCACCAGCATGACTTCAAACCAGACATAGAGGTTGAAGATATCGCCCGTTAAAAAAGCACCCGCCACACCCGCCAACAGCAGATGCATAAGGGGGTAGTAGCCAAATTTTTCGTGGCCGCGGCCAGTCGTCGCCAGGGAGTAAATCCCCATGGCCAAGCCGATGATTCCGGTGAGCAGAATCATCACAGCGCTGAGCATGTCAGCGACGAGCGTTATCCCAAACGGTGCTGGCCAGCTGCCCATTTGAATGGTGATGTAGCCATCTTCTAAGACCGCAACGAACAGCCACAGGCTGACGACAAATAGTACGACGTTGCCAGCCACGGCAATAAAGCGCTGCATGGGCCTCGAGCGCCAAAACATCAGCGAAATGGCCCCGGAAAGCAGCGGCAGCAAAACGGGAAGTGCGACTTCAGGCCTCACGTGTCGGTATCCTTCATCTTGTCTAAATCATCTGCCTTAACGATTTCGTAGGCCCGGCGGATCAATACCACCGCAAACGCCAATACCCCAAAGGCAATCACGATAGCGGTAAGCACCACCGCTTGAGGCAGTGGGTCAGCGACATCGCCCAAAGGCTGCATCATCCCTTCAGGAATCAGCGGCGGTGCGCCACGAGTCATACCGGCGGTAGTAAAAATCAGCAGGTTGGCGGCATTAGAGAGTAGCATCAAGCCAATCACGAGTTTGACGATCGAGCGGCGTAGCATCATAAAAATAGCGGTGGCGTATAACAGGCCAATCGCCAGTGCCATTAACGGTTCCATGGGCGGCCTCCTGCAAACAGCGGGTTGGGTAACTTATGGCTCATCCTTATCCACCTCCATTAATGCCATGACCATGCCCATCACCGACCCCAACACCGCCAGATACACTCCGATATCAAAAATCAGCGGCGTAGACGCTTTAAAGTCGATCACCGGAATCGTCCACCACTGAGCAGTCAGAAAAGGCTGCCCCATGAACCAAGCGGGCACTACCGAGATCATCCCAAAAAAGAGTCCTGCGCCGATCAAGTCTCGCGGGTCGACCATGCGCAGCACCTCTTTGGTGGCACTGACCCCGAAGGCAAACAGGTAAAGAGTGAACGCCCCAGCTGCTACCAATCCGGCAATAAAGCCGCCGCCCGGTTCGTCATGGCCACGCAGCAGCAGAAAAACCGAGAACATCAGTTGCAGTGGCATCAGGAACCGCGCTGCCGTATTCAGAATAATCGTGCCTGATTTAACCATCGTAGGGCTCCTTCACGCTGGCTTTGTCGCTATCCGTCGCTTTGCCTTCTGCCTCCCTATGACGCAGCTTTAGCATCGCAATCACACCAATCGCGGCTAACGCTAAAACAAACATCTCGCCGAGCGTATCGAGGGCACGATAATCCACCAAAATGACGTTGACGATATTGCGACCATAGGCAAGCGGCGCGCTGTTTTCCACCATATAGGTAGAGATCGATTCAAACTGGTCGATACTCCAAGCGGTTATGATCAGCAAGAAGATTAATACCCCCATGGTGGCCGCAACGGCCCCATCACGGATGCGCTCAAGATTGGTGGAGAGATTTGAAAAACGCGGCAATCTGAAAAGTACCAATACCAGCAGGATCACCGTCATGGTTTCTACCAGCAGTTGGGTAATCCCCAAATCTGGCGCGCTAAACAGAATAAAGATCAGCGCGATAGAGAAGCCCATAATGCCCACCGATACCACGGCGCCTAAGCGGGAGCGTGAAATTGTGGCAAACAGCGCCCCCATTGCCATGGTGCCCACCACAATGACTTCATGGAAACGCACGTCTAGGGAGAGCGCCAGCTGCGGAGAGTGGCGCAGCAGTATTGAGTTGCCAATCAGCGCGATCAGCACTACCAGCATGACCAGGATGTAATTGCGCATATAGCCGTTTTGCAGCAGGCGTGTCTGCCATTCGGAGAAGCGCACGATGCCATTCATCAAGCCTTCGTACCCCGCCTCGGGGCCATGACGCATCACCGGTGCCAACCTGGCTAACTGGGCGCGTACGCTGTCCCACCGCTTGAACAGCAAAAAGCCGAGGATCAAGCTCACCACCGACATAATCAGCGCCACGTTGACGCCGTACCACAGCGACAGCGAGACCGGCAGCGTCTCCCCCGCAACCGCCGTTGCTGCCGAGGTCAAGAGCGCATCGGCCCCTAGCACAGCAGGGGCCAAGCCAAGCGCGAGCGACCCGAATGCCAATAGGCTTGGGCCTATCAGCATACTCAACGGCGCCTCATGGGGTATTTGGGGAGTTTCATGGCGTGCGCCGTAGAACGGCCGTAGCGCAACAATCGCCGCCACCGCAATGGTCAAGATGGCTGCCAGGAAGGCAAACAGCACCAGCAACAGTTGAACGCGCTCGGCGCCTAACGCTGCCTCCAGCATGAGTTCCTTACCGATAAAGCCAAACAGCGGCGGCACCCCTGCCAAGGAGAGCGCCGCCACAAAAGTGATCACTGCCGTGACAGGCATAACGCTTCGTAATCCGCCCATAGCGGTGACGTCTTTCGTGCCGGTTTCATGGTCAAGGATGCCCGCCACCATAAACAGCGCTCCTTTATACATGGAGTGGGCGAGCAGAAAGGTGACAAAAGCGGTCATGGCGTATTCGGAGCCAATCCCCAGCAGCATGGTGAGCGTTCCCAGCGCCATAATGGTGGAGTAGGCCAGCAGCTTTTTGATATTGGTATGGTGAATGGCTAAGAAGGCACCCGTCAGCATGGTGGTCGCCCCCACCACTGAGAGTATTGTCACCCACATGGCCGTGCCACCCAACTCCGGCTGTAGGCGTGCCAGCAGGTAAATCCCCGCTTTCACCATGGTAGCGGAGTGCAGGTAGGCCGACACAGGGGTCGGCGCCGCCATAGCGTTAGGTAACCAGAAGTGGAATGGGAACTGCGCCGACTTGGTAAAGGCTCCTAGCAATAAGCAGATCAGCATAGGGGCATAAAGCGCATGCTGGCGCAGGTCATCGTCTGACTGCAAAATTTCACTCAGAGACCAGCTACCGCTGGCGATACCCAATAGCACCAAACCTGCCATTAACGCCAAGCCACCAGCAACCGTCACAAAAAGCCCCTGACGAGCGGATTTGCGTGCTTCAATATCAGTATGGTTAAAGCCAATCAGCAGGTACGAGGTGATGCTGGTCAGCTCCCAGAAAATAAACAGCGTCAGCAGGCCGTCCGCTAACACAAGCCCCAGCATAGAGGCCATAAAGGCGACGAGGGCGAGGTGGAAACGGGCAATATCTTGGTGGCCTTTTAAGTAGCCACCCGCATACACCAGGACACAGGTGCCAATCACCGTAATCAGCAAGCCAAACAGCAGAGAAAGGCCATCCAGTAAAAAGCTAAGGCTAATGCCTAGCGAAGGCACCCACGACCACTCAAGTAACTGAGGCCCGTCACTCAACACCAGGGGCGCTTGACTAAAAAGCCAACCAGCCAGCAACGCCGGAAACAGCGCAAGCAGCAGGCTTGTTCGCTCCCCAAACCAACGGTTGAGCAGCGGTGAAGACGCTGCCAACACGAAGCCCATTAACACGGCAAATTGCATCCGGCGCTTTCTCCCTAGTGACGTTCATTCATCCCAATAAGCCGCCTATACAGATGCACAAGCCGCTTAAACGTTGAATAAGTGTGATTTTATATGCACAAACCTTATACTAGCGTTTCTCACATTTCTAGAAAAGACGGCCCCAATAAAAAACCGCCTAACGTAATACGCTAGACGGTTTTTATAGCAAATACGCGACTTTACGGTGTCGACAACCAGCCAGAGAGCTCGTTATTGACCACTGCTAACAGTGCATCTATATGGTCATCGCGGTCATTCAAACAGGGGATATAGCTAAAGGTTTCGCCACCCGCTTCCATAAAGCTGTCGTGGATCTCCTCTTTGATCTCCTCAAGGGTTTCCACACAATCAGAAGAGAATGCTGGCGAAAGAATCGCAATATGCTTATGCCCCTGCTTGGCCAGCTCGGCAACGTGCTCCACTGTTTGCGGGCCAACCCACTTCTCGGGGCCAAACTGCGACTGAAAGGCGGTATCCACCTCCTCCTTGCTTAAGCCCAGCTTCTCACGCAGCAGCCGTGTGGTTTTCTGGCATTGGCAGTGATAGGGGTCGCCTTCCATTAAATAACGCTCAGGCACCCCGTGATAGCTGGCAACTAACTTGGTCGGGCGGCTCTCAAACCCGTCATAAGCTTCCTGTACCGAATTCGCCAGCGCCTGGATATAGGCAGGATGCTCAAAATAAGCGGGCACGGTGCGAATATAGGGCTGCCACTTCATCTTCATCAGCGCGCGAAACGCCTGATCATTCGCCGTCGCGGTGGTGGGCGAGCCGTATTGCGGGTAAAGCGGGAAGAACACAATGCGCTCGCAGCCCTTCTCTTTCATACGCTTTAGCACGCTATCGGTGGAGGGGTTGCCGTAGCGCATGCAGAAATCAACTTCTACATCATCGCCATACAACGCCGTTAAGCGCTCGGTCATTTTTTCCGTTTGGGAACGCGTGATGGTTAGCAGCGGGCTTTCATTCTTCTCATTATTCCAAATACTTTTATACGCATGGCCAGATGAAAAAGGCCGCTTGGTGAGAATGATCAGCTGCAGCAGCGGCTGCCATTTCCAACCAGCGTAATCCACAACCCGTTTATCGGATAAGAACTCGCTGAGATAGCGGCGCATGGACCAGTAGTCGGTGGCATCGGGTGTTCCCAGGTTGGCCAGAACTACGCCCACCTTGGCGCGGGGAACCGCAGGGTGACTGCTGGGCGCATGAGTTAAACGCCCCTCACCGGGTTGATCCTTTACAACGCTATCGGCCATCTCGCTCACTCCTTAGGTGCAGTACATAATGGGCAAAATCTTAACACTTTTCGGCAAAGTCGCGGCATAAAGTTATACTATCAACACTATTTGTATAACCTCAGGCTAACTCATGTCTAAGCCGTTACTGCTCGTATTGGGTGATCAGCTCACGCTGACGCTTCCAACGCTTTGCGACGCGCCTTCCAATGCGGTGGTTGCGCTATGCGAAGTGGCTGAAGAAGCACGCTACGTGCCACATCACCTGCATAAAACCGGCAGGATAATCAGGGGAGATGGTTTATCGGCATGGACGCCAGCCGGGCCCTGTATGCGGTGTTGGGCTACCGGCGGGTGGTAAGACTTTCTTGCTTACCGGGCCTGCGAAGCATGATGGATGCAGGCTACCGTTTTTTTGCCCGACGCCGTATCCGGCTGGGACTGTGGTGGGAAAAGCGTTAGGTTAAACCGTTACGTTAACCAGTGATTAAAAAACTAGCGGCATACGCGAGGTCAGCGGCGAGCTGTAATGGGCGTCGTGACCAATCACTTCATCCTGCGGCACATGTTGCACCAGGTAAGCGCGATGGATGCCTGCACGTTTTAGCTCCAGATAAACGTCATCTAATGAACGGAACAGCATCGGCTTATTACGTTGCATCAGCATATGGCGTTCGCCTTCTACATCTTCTAGCTCTACTTGGTAGAAGCGGCTTCCCGAATGGGTAATCACCCGAATTTCAAAGTTGTCGTGACTTGCGACGAACTGTTTGAGCGCTTTCAGTTCCATGGTTCCCTCCTGTTATTGGTCATCGTCATGGAGCACAGCATGACGCGACCCCATGACAATAATATTACCTTGGCACTAACTGCCTAAGAGGGCAATAACAGAAAAGAGTTCCTGACCAACTCGTCAACTTATGGTCGATTTACTGATACTCGGACGGGTCAATCGCCTTACCCAGCGAGTTACGATCAATCCAATTACCGCCTTTGGTCTCTTTGTACCGAAACACTACTTTGTCGCCGACCGCGACGGGAAGTTCAGCATCTTCCGTTTGGTAGCTGTACTTCTCTCCCTCCACTACCAGAAAGTAGCGATAAAGGTCGGGCATGCCCAGCCACTCTTTAAAAGGCCCCTCGCGCTCTAGCGACTGGAGTTCACCGCGGCCTTCCAACTTAGGAAGACGTTTGCGGTTACCGCGCCTAAAACCACCTGCCATTTGTTACTCCTGTCTCTCTATCTGCTCGAGGCGAACTGCTCATGAGGGTGCGCATTATACGTTCTCCCTCATGTCGCTCAAGTTAATCGCCAAACGCTTCGCCGTAGCTATCGGGAGCCAAGTCCTCAAAGCGCGTGTATTTACCAATAAAGGCCATGTGCACCGTGCCAATCGGCCCGTTACGCTGCTTACCGATGATCAGCTCCGCAATCCCCTGGTTGTCAGGGTTATCCGGGTTATACACCTCATCCCGGTAAACGAAGGCAATGACGTCAGCATCCTGCTCGATCGCTCCCGAGTTATGGCTCACGATACCGTCGGCTAACCAGCACGCATCCCCCGGTACGGTTAAGTCAAACACCTCTTCTTCCCCACAGGAACGTATCTCGACGACCTGATCCCAAAATAGCTCACTGGAGGCTATTTGCGATAAAGCAGCATCACCGAGCACGTCAGCGTAACTGCTGAGCGTGGCACGTGAAGGTGCGAAGCTAAAGTGCGATGCGCCCCCATAGGCCGTACCCCGCATCGCCGCCATTTGCCGCTGGCTTATCCCTTTCTCCGCCATGGCTTGTTTAACGTGATCAAATACCTCCTGCGGCAAAGTATCGATATTGGTGTTGGCCGTCATCGTTGACGCTTTAATTCGCTCCAGCGCTGGCTGCTGATGACCAAATGCACCAATCAGCCGGGCGAAGCGCTGCTGTTGCTCGCTTCCCGATACATCTGCGGTATACCATCCGCCCCCCTCACCCGATAGAACGTGACGAATTCTGGCCACAATACCGAAGCGCAGCAGCAGGGCACTAACGTCATCAATAAGGCGACGGCTAACCGTTGCGAAGTAGAGCCGGGTTCGGCCATTTTTATCCATCGTAATGCTGCCGTCGGTTGCCCACAGATGACGCATAAATAGCGCCAACTGCTGATTGGAGAGCTTGAAAACATCGCTAGGAATATACTTTTCAGCAGAGCGCTGCCCAAAAATCCCCAATGATTTCAACCAACGCCCTACCCCTTGTGCATGCCAGCGATTGCCATTACCAGCAATGACGAGCTGATGCCAGTTACCACGCCCGGCATGGCGGGTAACGGTTGAACCAAATTGCTCAGCGGCGCGCTGGACAGCCTCACTATTCGCCTCGCTGGCCGTGGTGTAACGTAGCGGTTGGCCTTTGACATAGCTGCCGTCGCCCAACAAATGGGCTAGCAGGATAAGCGCGTACTCCTCCCATACCACCGGGTTCTCTGGCTCGGGGAGATGCCTTGCTAACGCAATACGGTCACCCACCTTCAGCTCGGCCACGGTTTTCCAATCCCACAGTGCTTTTAAGCGATGCTTAGCAGTGGCACGAATACGCCGCCCACTAGCGAGGGAGACTTCAAATATAGGTTTGGCACCCACTGACCACACTAGATCCGTGGCGGAGCAATGGAGCCTACCATTCTCCCCTAACGAGACAACGCTAGGCGTTTGCCCTACCAGCTCGCGAATGGGCTGTCGCTCTCCATTAGCCAGCATGACCAACGTGTCTCCCGTGACACATTCGCGCAAATCCGACATCACGGGGCGCTTGTTGGGGCGCTGCTCTAGCGAGCGGTTCAGCTGCGAAAGCGCCACGACCGGGCAGTTGAACTCCTTTGCCAACCCTTTGAGTGAGCGGGAGATTTCAGATATCTCACCGGTGCGGTTTTCAGAAAAGCCTGGGATCTGCATCAGCTGAAGGTAATCGATCATGATCAGCGCCATATTGCCGTGCTCACGCACGATACGGCGCAGTCGCGAGCGCATCTCATTGGGCGAGAGCGCGGCGGTATCATCGATGAACAGCTGTTTGTCTTTGAGAAGGTTGACAGCCGATGTGAGCCTTGGCCAATCTTCGTCCTCCAGCTGGCCCGAGCGAACGCGCGTCTGATCGATACGTCCCAGCGAAGAGAGCATCCGTAGCATCAGCGACTCTGCGGGCATCTCCATGGAGAACACCATGACCGGCTTGTCGCTAGAGATGACCGCATGCTCGACCAAGTTCATGGCGAATGTCGTCTTACCCATCGACGGACGCCCAGCGATGATCACCAAGTCGGAGGGCTGCAGACCCGAGGTCATCTCGTCCAGATCGCGGAAACCGGTGGAGAGACCAGTCATCTCGCCTTTGAGGTTGAAGAGCTCATCGATGCGGTCGACCGCTTTGGTGAGCAGGTCGCTCATACCGATAGGTCCACCGGTTTTGGGGCGCTCTTCGGCAATTTGAAACACCAGCCGCTCGGCTTCGTTTAACAGCTCATCGGCGGGCCGCCCTTGCGGAGAGAACGCCCCTTCAGCAATTTGATTAGCTGCCCGAATCAGCTTACGCAGCGTGGCGCGTTCGCGAACAATATCTGCATAGGCGCGAATGTTGCTGGCTGAGGGTGTATTGCGGGCCAGCTCTGCCAAAAACCCGAGCCCACCTACAGTATCTAACTGGTCACGGGCTTCCAGCGCTTCGGAAAGCGTGACTACGTCTAGCGGCTGCCCTGACTCCGCTAGATGAATCATGACATTGAACACCAACCGGTGCTCATAACGATAAAAATCGTCGGCTACCAAGCGCTCAGAGACGTTGTCCCACGCCTGATTGTCCAACATAAGCCCGCCTAACACCGACTGCTCCGCCTCTAGCGAGTGCGGCGGCAGCTTAAGCGCCGCCGTTTCTTGATCAGCAGAAGGCTGGTCCTGCATAGCGAGCTCCTTAAAATAACGCATTGCCAACGGCGCTTATCTTAGCCGGGCAGCTTCCTTCGTACCACTGGCATAGCGAATCAGTAGCAGCTTAAAAAGACAAAGGGCGCGGGATATCCCGCGCCCTTAGAGGCGTTAGCGTTGGCGAGCGAGATTACTCGGCGACAACGACCACGCGTACAACGGCGTCCACTTCTGCATGCAGGTGGAGGTCGATGTCGTATTCGCCAGTTTGACGAATCGGGCCCTGCGGCATACGGACTTCGCTCTTGGCAACTTCGATGCCAGCAGAGGAGATCGCGTCGGCCAGGTCACGCGGACCGATAGAACCAAACAGTTTGCCTTCATCACCCGCTTTAGAAACCAACGACAGTTCGATGTCGTTAAGCTGCTCAGCACGTGCTTGGGCTTCTGCTTTACGCTCAGCGGCTTGAGCTTCAAGCTCTGCACGCTGCGCTTCGAACGCTTCAACGTTCTCTTTGGTGGCCGGTACGGCTAAACCGTAAGGCACCAAGTAGTTACGACCATAACCAGGCTTAACAGTGACCTTGTCACCCAGGCCGCCCAGCTTACCAATGTTGTCGAGCAGAATGACTTCCATCTCGTAAACCTCTTGTCAATTGCTGCGGGCAAGGCGTGCGCGAACGTTCGCGAATGTATCAATCAGCCCCAACAGCAGCACAATGAGAATCGTGGGCCAGGTCGTGATCAGCAGCACATAAAATGCCACCAGCCACAGCCCGTTCATCCCCTTAATTCCAATAAACCCATGCACTAACGCAATACCGGCGATCAGCAGCGGAATCCAACTCAGCATGGCCAGCGCCTGCGCTCCCAGCACCATACCTGCCACCCCAAGCACTACTAAAATAGCGAGTTCTTTAGGGGCCAGGCGCAGCGCATGGAATTCTTCACGAAAGCCACCTGGGTTATAAAGCCCAGCCTGCCAGCTGCGTGCTAGCGCCAAACATGCGATGGCCGCTAACAACACAACCAACCCCGTGACGCCGCCAATGACCATGGCGGCCAGAGTCGTCGTATCGATGCCTTGGTTGGCAAACTCCGTGAGCATGCGGTCGACCTCTTGCGAGCTCTCGCGCAGCTGCTCCAGCATGAGTTCGGTGCCACCCGGCGGGCTGAAGATGCCCAGCTGAACCATGATCGCGGCCGCTAAGGTGCCAACGATCAGAGCTTCGCTCCAGCGTATCCTTTCGCGCAATATGACCGCCATTAACGAGACGAGTAATACGCTCGCCAGCGGAATCACATCACCCTGCGCCCACCAGAAACCAGCTGGTAATGCCGCAGCGATAATCACCGGAAACGCGGGAGCAAAGCCCTTGCGCAAGGTCACTAACGCCGCGATGGCCGCACCCAACCAAAACAGCCAGGGCACTAACGCTGCTAGCGCTGCCCCGCCTGCGGCATAGGGCGTGCCACGCATCAGCCATCTTGCGAGTGCCAGCATCACGTCAAACGCTTACTGGTGGCTATCGGAGTAGGGCAGCAGTGCCAGGTAGCGTGAACGCTTGATAGCGGTCGCCAGCTGACGCTGATAGCGTGCTTTGGTGCCGGTGATGCGGCTCGGAACGATCTTGCCGGTTTCGGTGATGTAAGCCTTCAGCGTGTCGAGATCTTTATAGTCGATCTGCTTGACGCCTTCAGCGGTGAAGCGGCAAAACTTACGGCGACGGAAAAAACGTGCCATGGACTAGCTCCTTAAAACGTGCGGTGGATAAAATCAGGCAGTCTCTTCAGCTTCAGCGCGCGGTTTTTCTTCGCGACGCGGACGCTTCTCTTCTGCCGGCTTCATCATCGGGGAAGCTTCGGTGATCGCTTCTTTGCAGCGAACAACCAGGCTGCGGATGATGGCGTCGTTGAAACGGAAGATGTTCTCGATTTCTTCGAGAGTCTCGCCGGTGCACTCAACGTTCATCAGCACGTAGTGGGCTTTGTGGATCTTGTTGATCGGGTAAGCCAGGTGACGACGGCCCCAATCTTCAAGGCGATGCACAGTGCCAGCGTTTTCGGTAACGATGCTGGTGTAGCGCTCGACCATAGCCGGCACTTGCTCGCTCTGATCCGGGTGGACCATAAACACGATTTCGTAATGACGCATGGAATCTCCTTGCGGTTTGGCAGCTTCCGGTGTGCGTTAGGGCAAATGCCTTAACCGCGACAGGGAAGCAAGGAGTTAACTGAAATGCCCTTTCTAGGCCGCGAACAGCCGAGACAGGACATCAAGCAGAACTGTTGATCGTATAAGTCACTTACCAATACGAACGCCCGCTTATGAATAAACGGGCGCAAGCATTCTAGTGGGCTGGCCGCTAACTTGCAAGCTGCCGCTGACGAACGGCTTCAAACAAACAAATACCGGTAGCCACCGAGACATTAAGACTCGACACCTGCCCTGCCATAGGCAGCTTGGCAAGATTATCGCAGGCTTCGCGAGTCAAACGGCGCATGCCCTTCCCTTCTGCCCCCATCACCAACGCAGTGGGGCCAGTCATATCAACCTCAAACACGCTGGCTTCTGCTTCACCGGCGGTGCCGGTAATCCAAACGCCCGCATCTTTGAGCTTGGCCAAGGTGCGCGATAGATTCGTGACCTGATAGACCGGAACGACTTCCGCCGCCCCACAGGCCACCTTTCTGACCGTGGCATTGAGCGGTGCGGCCTTGTCTTTCGCCACGATCACGCCATGAGCCCCCGCAGCATCGGCACTACGCAGGCAGGCACCGAAGTTATGCACATCGGTGACGCCATCCAGCACCAGCAGTAGCGGCGGTGTAGGCGCATGCCAGGCGCGCAACTTCAGCCATAACGATTCTTCGCCTTCCGGCGTTAATGGCGCGCAAAACGCCACCACACCTTGGTGTGCCGCACCTTGGGTGAGCTGATCAAGCACCTCGCGAGACTGCTCTTTAATACGCGCACCGCTTGCCTGGGCATTTGCTACCACGTTTTTTAGGCGGTTGCCCGCCCCCTGCTGAACCCAAAGCTCGCGCGGGGCTTCACCGCGCTCGAGCAGGCTCTCTAACGCATGAACACCATACACTTGATCCAAGCCATCCGGCGTGCGAATGGCGGCATTACGCGGGTTACGTCGAGATGACGACGACTTCATGCTCAACCCTTTTTCGCTGATGGTTTACGCGGGCCGTTCCGGGTACGGCGCGGGCCACGACGAGTCGGCTGTTTATCGGTTGCAGCAGCGGCTTTCGGGCCGCCGCTCTCACCACGGCGCTTGCGCGGTTGGCGGCGCGGGCGTGGCTTATCGTCGACCAAGCCAAAGTCGATTTTCCGATCATCCATATCGACACGCGCTACCTGCACGGTCAAACCGTCGCCTAAGCGATACGTAGTACCCGTGCGCTCCCCTTTTAGGCGATGCTTCTCGGCTTCGTAATGATAGTAGTCCGACGGCAGCGAGGTGACATGCACTAGGCCTTCTACATAGAAGTCGTCCAGACGAACAAACAGACCGAACTGCGTTACAGAGGCAATCGTGCCTTCGAACGTCTCCCCAAGCTTATCGGACATGAACTCACACTTGAGCCAGCTCTCGACATCGCGAGTCGCTTCATCCGCGCGTCGCTCGGTCATCGAGCAGTGCTCGCCCAGTTCCAGCATCTGCTCGAAGGTATAGGGGCACCACTTGCTCGGCGGCTCTACCGGCGCTCCCTCTACCCGCACGACCGTATTGGTCTGGCGCGGCCCGCGAATGACCGAACGAATAGCGCGGTGAACCAAGAGATCGGGATAACGGCGAATCGGTGACGTGAAGTGAGCATACGCTTGGTACGCCAAGCCGAAGTGCCCTTCATTTTGCGGCGAATAGACCGCCTGATTCATCGAGCGCAACATGACGGTCTGGATAATATCGGCGTCCGGTCGGTCAGCGATGGCTTCGCGTAGCACTTGATAATCTTGCGGCGTGGGTTCGTCGCCCCCACCCAAGGAAAGCCCCAGCTCACTCAAGAACAAGCGCAGCTTGTCTAAGCGCTCGGGCGTGGGCCGCTCATGAATACGGTAAAGCGCAGGCAGGTCATGCTTATCCAAGAAGCGCGCCGTGGCTACGTTGGCGGCCAGCATGCACTCCTCGATGAGCTTGTGAGCGTCGTTACGCGTTCGCGGCACGATTTTTTCGATCTTGCGCTCATCGTTAAAGATGATCGCCGTTTCAGTGGTATCAAAATCGATCGCTCCGCGCTCTTCCCGAGCAGAGCGCAGCAGGCCATAAAGCTCGTGCAGGTTTTTGAGCGGCTTGACTAATTCCGCATGCTCACGACGCAGCGCCTCACCCTCTTCGCTCTCGCCATCCAACATCGCCGCCACCTTGTTATAGGTCAGGCGAGCATGGGAGTTCATCACGGCTTCATAGAACGAGTAGCGGCTAATGGCGCCGGTTTTGGAGATGTTCATCTCGCACACCATCACCAGGCGGTCGACATGCGGATTCAGCGAACAGAGGCCATTGGAGAGCAGCTCCGGCAACATCGGGACGACTTGACCGGGGAAGTAAACCGAGTTTCCACGCGTACGCGCTTCATCATCCAGCGCAGTGCCGGGTCGAACATAGTGCGACACATCGGCAATCGCTACCAGCAGCTTCCAACTACCGGATTTGGTCTTCCAAGCGCAGACAGCATCGTCGAAGTCTTTGGCAGATTCGTCATCAATGGTGACAAGCGGAATGTCACGCAGATCGACGCGATGCTTTTTATCCTCCTCCAAGACCTCGGCAGAGATTTCGCTGGTTTGATCCAGCACCTCTGGCGGAAACTCGGCGGGGATGTCATAGCTGCGAATGGCAATGTCGATCTCCATGCCAGGATCCATACGCTCCCCCAGCACTTCGATGACTTCACCCACCGGCTGCACCCGCGTGGCGGGCTGCTGCACGATCTTGGCCGAAATGACCTGGCCGTCTTTGGCACCCCCACAGGCGGTATGTGGGATGATCACCTCTTGCGTAATACGCGGGTTTTCAGGAATCAGCACGCCAAATTCCGGCGTGTTACTACGGTACACACCGACAATGGTTTGAGTATTGCGGGCAATCACATCGACAATGGTCGCTTCGTCACGACCGCGACGGTCACGACCACTAATGCGTACCAGCACGTGGTCCCCGTGAAATACACGCCGCATTTGACGAGGCGGCAGGACGAGATCTGGCTTTTTGCCATCATCTCTGAGTACGAAGCCAAAACCATCGCGATGCCCAAGCACCTTACCTTTAATCAGATCGAGCTTATCGATCAGCGCGTAAGCACCTCGTCGATCACGCAGCACTTGCCCGTCGCGCTCCATAGCGGCCAGGCGCCGACGCACGGCTTCTAGGTGGTCTTCATCTTCAATGCCCAGCATTCTACTCAAGTTTTCATGAGTAATCGGTTTACCGTAGCTTTCTAAGGCAGCCAGTAGATATTCGCGGCTGGGCGCAGGATTATCGTACTTTTGCGCCTCGCGCTCGGCGTGCGGATCATCACTCAACGTCCAGTACTTCATGCGATCAACATCCTTGGTGGCGTTTGCGGGAGGCGGACAGTTAGCGCAGGCGTGGTGCACTGCGGGTGGGAGTTGTCTTCGACGGCGTTAGCGCCGTTGTCAGCTGCTAAGCCGTTGTCAGCTGCTAATAAGCTGAAGCATGTCATGTTTTGTTTGGTCATAGGCGCAGTATAGCGCTGCCCGCTCAATCACCCAACCACCTAACACCGCATTAATGCGATTTCAGTATTAAAAAAAGCGCCTTGGGGCTTGCATTTAACCACGGCCTCGGTATCATACGCGCCACTTGCCCAGATGGCGGAATTGGTAGACGCGCTAGCTTCAGGTGCTAGTGACCGTATGGTCGTGGAGGTTCAAGTCCTCTTCTGGGCACCAAACCACTTCATGTTATCCCCTTTTCATGAAGTCGTAAGGTGCAGCGGCAAGCAAGAAGTAGATGTGAAAGCAGTTAGTTTGTATTCGCCCAGGTGGCGGAATTGGTAGACGCGCTAGCTTCAGGTGCTAGTGTCCGTATGGACGTGGAGGTTCAAGTCCTCTCCTGGGCACCATACGAATACAGACGCTATAACTGTTTTAGTTGTAAAAAGAATGATGCGCCCAGGTGGCGGAATTGGTAGACGCGCTAGCTTCAGGTGCTAGTGTCCGTATGGACGTGGAGGTTCAAGTCCTCTCCTGGGCACCATTTTATGGTCCCGTCCGCATCACTCTTTATCTTCCTCATAGATATTCAATAAACACCTCGCTCAGAGTTATTCTTGATAGAGAACCATCTTTGTATGGCGCTTTTTGCGTCTTATCTTCATGACTGCGATTGCACCCTACCGCCTTAACTTACTTGCCAAACATGTCAAGCGGGCGAAACATTAATGCGGCTTCGCCCGCCGTGATTGCTGGTTAATGCATCTCCGTGCTTATTGATAGCGCCCAGGGCGGCGAGCAATTTCTTCCAGCGCCCATCCTTGTGTCCGCAGCTCGCCTTCTAGCACGGCTTCCATGGTAGGGGTTAAGTCAGGAAAGAAGTTCAGTCCCGTTTGCGCTTCGATATCATCAATGGTGACGAGGTAGTCATCCAGCGGCTCATTGCCTCTGACGTCTTGGGGCATAATAAATGCCAGCGCTAAAGGCGCTTCGTCGTGAGGCGCAACGATAATTTTGTAGAACGCCTGAGGCACTTCCACAAAGCCGACGCGGTTAAACACGTTATCCATAAAGCGCTCAGGGTAGATCGGCCCGGTGATCACCTGTAAGCGCTCAAAACGCGGCGCGAAGTGGTCCATCACCGACTCTTCTAAACGCTGCCACAGTTGACGATTTAAGTTGGGCCGCTGCGGAGCCATATTACTCATTAAGAAGGTGTCGATTTGCGCACTACGCCCATGCACGGCAGCAATAGCGTAGTTAGGCGCCAGATGCCCGCGGTCGTAGCCGCTCCCTGAGTAGCTATCAGTATCCACCGGCCATAGCGTGCGCCAGTCAGCCTGAAAGTTGGGCCGCCCGCCGATCCGGGTATTGTCCGGTACGGCCTTCACTTGATAGCTCACCCATAGCGCACCGACACGAACATCCGACCATCCCACTAAAAAGCCATCGTTGCGTAAAACGCGATGAAACGTGGTGGGGCGAAACTCCTCCCAAGTGGGCACGCCTTGCCAGGTATAGGCATCTTGATGTTGGCGCCCCTGGAATTCCCATAACCCGGTTCCCACTATTACAAACAGCACAGCGATGCCCAGGCGTCGCCCCTGACGACGCCAGTGCACAAGCGATTTCCCCAACGGAGTCACTCCCCTACAAGCTTTTTAGATAGACCAGTATGTTTTTTAGTAGGTAGCTAACGTTACCAGCCGAGTGAAAACATGGTTTCCAAGTCGTGACGAGAGTGAACCTGCATGGCATTCAGCGTTTCGGTATCACTAATCCCTTCTACGGCATTTAGGCGCTCGGTCACCAGCTCCGCTAGGCTCTCAAAATCGCGGGTGCGGGCAATGGCGACTAGGTCGTAACGGCCGCAGGTGGAGTACACTTCGCTGATCCCTTCCACATCGGCTAGGCGTTCAGCCACTGCCTTTACTTGGCCTTTTTCGGTATTAATCAAGATCACTGCGTTTTGCATGGCGCCCTCACTAATCATGTCTTGTGGATATCACGCTACGGGGCGAGTATAGCAGCCTGCTAGGTACGGCCAAGCGCTGCCTGACAGCGTGGCTAATTGTCGCGCTATTTATAAGGTTATTCGCACTAATTTTGAGCATGCGCTAGCATGTACCGTAGACCTCCGATTTATAAGACTTGTCGGAGTATTAAGAGGTGGATCACCACCCGACAACCGTAGCAAAACGTCAGACCGTGACGATAAGGAGACACCATGGCTAATCAGAGCCGTCGTAAGTTCATGCGTAACAGTGTGCTGGGCCTCGCTGCCCTACCGTTTGGTGCTGGCATTCTGTCGAAGAGTGCTTTTGCTCAGGAACTGCCGCGTCTGGATCCGTCCTCTCCTACTGCTCAGGCGCTTAACTACGTCGAAGTGGCCAGCGATGCGAGTGACCATCCCGCTTATGAAGAGGGCGAACTCTGCTCTAACTGCATGTTCTTCAATGCAGATACCGAAGGTTGCCAGCTCTTCCCAGAAAACAGCGTTGCACCGGAAGGCTGGTGCCAATCGTGGACGGCCAAAGCGTAAGCAACCCCCAAGGTGTAAGCAAACCTTAGGCTACTGCGATATCCATGACCCCGCACCCTGCGCGGGGTCACTGCTTTTAGCCAGCCCCTTTGCTCTCTTCCTCTACCGGCCAGTGATAACGGCGGGTGACTTTCCCATCTTCCATGGATACCAAGTGTACAGGGAAGCCCCATAGCTGCTGTAAATGGCGAATCACCGGATAGACACTTCTCCCCAGTGGCCGACGACTATCCTGAATGTGATGCAGCGTTAATGAGCGATCACCGCGAATGGCAGCTTCTACCACCTGAATATTCGGCTCACGCACCGACAGAGCATATTGGCTTGAAAGCGCTTCACGTATGCGTTTGTAGCCACGGTCATCGTGAATAGCAGCAACCTCAAGCATCTCTACCTGGTCGTCATCGACAATTAAAAACAGCTTTAAGTCGCGAATCACCTTAGGTGACAAGAACTGCTGTATGAAGGATTCATCCTTAAAGTTGCGCATCGCGAACTCAAGGGTTTCCCGCCAGGGGCTACCTGCAATATCGGGAAACCACTCGCGGTCTTCAGCCGTCGGCGCTTCGCAAATACGCTTAATATCCATGAAGATGGCAAACCCCAGCGCGTAAGGATTAAGGCCACTATAATAAGGGCTATCAAACCCTGGCTGGTTGATCACCGCCGCGTGGGACTGTAAGAACTCCAGCATTAGTCCCTCATCTACCTTGCCCTCATCGTAAAGCCGGTTCATCAGCGTGTAGTGCCAAAAACACGCCCACCCCTCGTTCATGACCTGGGTTTGCCGCTGTGGGTAAAAGTACTGGGCCAACTTACGCACGATACGCACGATTTCACGCTGCCAAGGGGTCAGCAACGGTGCGTTCTTCTCGATAAAATAGAGCAAGTTTTCTTGTGGTTCTGAGGGGTAGCAGCCGCCGCTATGCAGGCCTAGCGGGTCATCATCGCTGTGCAGGCTTCCCGGGAGCGGCGCGACGCCAGCTGGCGGCTCGGGGATCGTTCGCCACAACATGTTGACCTGGGTTTGCAGGTACGCTTCGCGCTCGTCTTGGCGTTTGGCCTCCTCCTCTGCCGAGATGGGTGATGGCCGCTTGTAGCGGTCTACCCCGTAGTTTTGTAGCGCATGGCAGGCATCCAAAAGTTGCTCGACGGCGTGCACGCCGTGGCGCTCTTCACACTGGGCGATGTATTTGCGAGCGAACACGAGGTAATCGACGATGGATTCCGCATCGGTCCACGTGCGGAATAGGTAGTTGCCCTTGAAGAAGGAGTTATGACCGTAGCAGGCGTGGGCAATCACTAACACCTGCATCATCAGGGTATTCTCCTCCATCAGGTACGCAATGCAGGGGTTGGAGTTGATGACCAGCTCATAGGCAAGCCCCATTTGTCCACGTTTGTAGGCCTGCTCCACAGAGAGAAACTGCTTACCGAATGACCAGTGGTGATATCCCACTGGCATACCGACGCTGGCGTAGGCATCCATCATTTGCTCGGTGGTAATCACCTCAATTTGATTGGGATAGGTATCCAGCCGATACTCATCGGCGAGCCTAGCAAGCTCCTCATCAAAACGCTCCAGCACGCTGAAATTCCAGTCCGACCCAGTGGCAATGGGCTTGCGGTTTACACTCATGGCGCACTCCTCGACTCGCACTACCGCTCTTGGCTCATGCGGCGCTTGAATAGCTCACGAAAAACCGGGTAGATATCGCCCGCATCGACGATCTGGCGCATGGCAAACCGCTCGGGAAACTGTGCTGCTACGGTTTCGTACTCGTGCCACAACGACTGATGATCGTGCGGGGTAATCTCCACGTAGGCGTAGTACTGCAGTTGAGGCATCAACTGCTTCACCAACAGATCACGGCAGATATTGGAATCATCGTCCCAGTTGTCGCCATCGGAGGCCTGGGCCACGTAGAGATTCCATTGCCCGGCGGGGTAGCGTTTTTCGATGATCTTGTTGACCAGGTTCAGCGCGCTGGAGACGATGGTGCCGCCGGTTTCTCGCGAGTAAAAGAACTCCTCTTCATTCACCTCTCTAGCAGCCGTATGGTGGCGCACGAACACTAGCTCGACTTTCTCGTAATGCTTTTCTAAAAAAAGATAGAGCAGTAAGAAAAACCGTTTGGCGATGTCTTTATGGTTCTGTGTCATGGAGCCCGACACGTCCATGACACAAAACATCACCGCTTGGCTCGATGGTTGCGGCTGGGCGGCGAGCTGGTGATAGCGCAAATCGTAGGTATCGATGAAGGGAATGGCGTCGATGCGCTTCTCCAGCCGCTCGATCTCGGCTTTGAGCTCCACGATACGCGCCGGGTTACGCAGCACCGGGTCTTTGCGCTCCTCGGCCGCTAGCGCCTCTTGCGCCTCTTTCAAAGCACGTTTGATGGGCGCGCGCATGGCGATGCGCCGTGCATAAGCCTCGCGCATCGATCGGGTAATACTGATGCGTGACGGCACCCCATCTCGCGCAAGCCCTGCCCGCACCATTTTGATCTCTTCCAACGACTTGAGCGGCTTGCGCTGTAAATGGGGAAGCTCCAAGCCATCGAAGACGAACTCCAGAAACTCCTCGCGGCTAAGGGTAAACGCAAACTCGTCGTTCCCCTCTCCTTGGTTAGAAGCGCCGCCTTCCCCGGCACCGCCACCACCCCCTTGGCCGCTAGGTCGACGGATTTTGTCACCTTCCAAAAACTCCTTATTACCCGGCGCGACGATGTTGCGTGCCCCGCCCGGCCCGTGCTGAAACACGGGTTCGGAAATGTCCTTGGTGGGAATCGATATTTTCTCGCCGCGCTCCATGTCGGTGATGGAGCGGCGGTTGACCGCCTCCTCCACCGAGCGCTTGATGTGCTTGCGGTAACGCTCCAAAAAGCGCTGCCGATTGACCGCGCTTTTATGCTTAGCGTTAGGTCTACGATCAATAAAGTAGGTCATTCGACCTCCTCAACACCTCGATCTTAAGCGCCGAACCGTGGCGCTCTTGTATGCGGGCCAAGCAGCCCGCTACTGAGACTTACGCACGCGCAGGTACCATTCGGAGAGCAGCCGCACCTGTTTCTCGGTATAGCCACGGTCCACCATGCGCGCCACGAAATCCTCGTGCTTTTTTTGATCCGACTTCGACGCTTTGGCGTTGAACGAGATCACCGGCAACAGCTCTTCGGTGTTGGCAAACATCTTGTGTTCGATGACGCCTTTCAGCTTCTCATACGACTGCCAGCTAGGGTTCATACCGTTGTTTTGCGCCCGCGCCCGCAACACGAAGTTCACCACTTCATGGCGGAAATCTTTCGGGTTGGAGATACCCGCCGGTTTCTCGATCTTCTCGAGTTCCTCGTTCAGCGATTGGCGGTTGAGCAGCTCGCCGGTTTCAGGGTCACGGTACTCCTGGTCTTGAATCCAGAAGTCGGCATAGGTCACATAGCGGTCAAAGATGTTCTGACCGTACTCGCTGTAAGACTCGAGATACGCGGTCTGAATCTCTTTGCCGATGAAGTCCACGTAACGCGGGGCCAAAAACTCCTTGATGAAGCCCAAGTAGCGCTCGAATACTTCGGACGGCAGCTGCTCGCGCTCCAGCGCCTGCTCCAGCACGTACAGCAGATGCACCGGGTTGGCCGCGACTTCGGTACTATCGAAGTTGAACACCTTGGAGAGAATTTTGAAGGCAAAGCGGGTCGAGAGCCCTTGCATACCTTCATCGACCCCAGCCGCATCGCGGTACTCTTGAATCGACTTGGCGCGTGGGTCGGTGTCCTTCAGGTTCTCCCCGTCATACACCCGCATTTTGGAGTAGATACTGGAGTTCTCCGGCACCTTGAGCCGCGACAGCACTGAGAACTGCGCCAGCATGCGCAGCGTATCCGGCGCGCAGGGCGCGGCGCTGAGGGAGGAGTCTTCCAACAGCTTTTGATAGATCTTGATCTCTTCCGACACCCGCAGGCAGTAGGGTACTTTGACGATATAGACACGATCCAGAAACGCCTCGTTATTGCGGTTGTTACGAAACGCCTGCCATTCGGACTCGTTGGAGTGGGCCAGAATCACGCCATCGAAAGGAATCGCGCCCATGCCCTCGGTAGGATTGTAGTTGCCCTCTTGGGTAGCGGTCAGCAGCGGGTGGAGCACCTTGATGGGAGCCTTGAACATCTCCACAAACTCCATCAGCCCCTGGTTGGCACGGCACAGCCCGCCGGAGAAGCTGTAGGCATCCGGATCGTCTTGGGAGTAAAGCTCCAGCTGACGAATATCGACTTTGCCGACCAGCGATGAGATATCCTGATTGTTCTCATCCCCCGGCTCAGTTTTGGAGATGGCAATTTGATTCAGCCGCGATGGGTAGAGGCGCACCACCCGGAACTGGGAAATATCACCACCGTACTCTTTTAAGCGTTTAGCCGCCCAGGGCGACATCACGCTGCGCAGGTAGCGCCCGGGAATGCCGTACTCCTGCTCCAGCAGCTCACCATCCTCTTCCGGTGAGAACAGTCCAAGCGGCGATTCATAGACCGGCGATCCTTTGATGGCATAGAAGGGAATGCGCTCCATCAATAGCTTCAGGCGCTCGGCCAGTGACGATTTACCGCCACCGACCGGCCCCAGTAGATAAAGAATCTGCTTGCGCTCTTCCAAGCCTTGGGCCGCGTGGCGGAAGTACGCCACAATCTGCTCAATGGCTTCTTCCATCCCATGAAACTCGGCGAAAGCGGGATAGCGGCGGATCACCTTATTCGAGAAAATACGTGATAGACGCGGGTCTTTCGCCGTGTCGATCACTTCAGGCTCGCCTATCGCTTCCAGCATGCGCTCGGCAGCGCTGGCATACACCTTGGGGTCACGGCGACAAAGCGCCAAGTACTCCTCAAGGCTCATGTCCTCTTGCTGAACGCGGGCAAATCGGTCTTGAACGTGATCAAAGATGCTCATGGAACTCTCCTGTGGCCCATCCCCAGCGCAACCGCCAAGCCAATACCCCAGACGGTGTGCTATTCGAGGTGTCGCTCTATCAGCGTAGTCAGCATTAGCAAAAAGTGATGACTAAACCTTCAACGCAGCGCTGTTAACGATATGAGCACAGCAACAGGGGGTTAGTTGCGTGAAATATTGTGGCACCCCCACAACGCAACGCGCCGCCTGAGAAGGCGGCGCTTGAGAGCTCAACGTCAGAGCAGTTTTTAGCTTTTAGCAGCGGTATTGCTCAAGCACGAACGTCAAGCACAGCTTTCACATCGGCCAATAGCTGATCGAGCAATTCAACGGTGGTGTTCCAAGCGCAGACGAACCGCGCTCCGCCGGCACCGATGAAGGTATAAAAGGTCCATCCTTTGGCTTTCAACGCTTCGATGGCGTGAGGTGGCAATTCAACGAACACGCTGTTGGCTTGAGTGGGGAACATCAGCGAAACGCCGGGCAACGCCTGTAGCCCTTCCGATAGATAACGCGCCATGGCATTGGCATGTTCGGCATTGGTTAGCCAAGCACCGCTTTCCAGCAGGCCCAGCCACGGCGCAGAGACATAGCGCATTTTCGATGCTAGCTGCCCCGCCTGCTTGCATCGGTAGGAGAAGTCTTCCGCCAGCTCGCGGTTGAAGAACAGGATTGCCTCGCCAAACGCCAAGCCGTTCTTGGTGCCCGAGAAACACAGTGCATCGACGCCCACTTGCCATGTCAGCTCTGCTGGCGATGCATTGAGGCTTGCACAAGCATTGGCAAAGCGTGCACCGTCCATGTGCAGCCGAAGGTCATGCTTATCTGCCATGGCGCGAATGGCCAGCAGCTCTTCGCGGGAGTACACAGTGCCCACTTCGGTGGCTTGAGTGAGCGATACCACCTTCGGTTTTGGGTAGTGGATATCGCTGCGCTTGGTCACTAGCGCTTCAATCCCTTGCGGCGTGAGTTTGCCGTTCGCTCCCGGCGAGGTCAGCAGCTTGGCACCGTTGGAGAAGAACTCCGGCCCACCGCACTCATCGGTTTCAATATGCGCCAGCTCATGGCAAATCACGCTGTGGTAGCTGCGCCCCATCGCGGAAAGCGCCAGTGAATTGGCAGCGGTGCCGTTGAACACGAAGAACACATCGCAATCGTAGTCGAACATCTGACGAAAGCGGTCGGCGGCACGGGCAGTCCAGCGGTCATTGCCGTAGGCCAGGTCATCGGCCTGATTGGCTTCCATCAGGTACTGCATCGCTTCCGGGCAAATACCCGAGGTGTTGTCACTGGCTAAAAATCGTGGGGTACACTCCGAGGGCATGACGATAATCCTTTTGTCTGACGGTCGTGCGGCGCAGGCTGGGTGCCACCCGCGCCTTAAATCCCTAACGTGGCTTAGTAGTTAGGGTGATCCATCAGTCTATCGCCATTTTAGTGTTAACGTCACGCCCTCACGCGAGTTAAAGCGAGGCCGCCAGCCGGGTGCCTTGATCAATAGCGCGCTTGGCATCCAGCTCGGCCGCTTCATCTGCGCCGCCAATCACATGCACGCGGCTACCCGCTTGGGCCAGCGGCGAAATCAAGTCGCGTACCGACTCTTGGCCTGCGCACACCACAATGGTGTCCACCTCGACCACCTGCTCTTGCCCTTCGCGGCGGATGTGTAAGCCCGCATCGTCGATGCGCACATACTCGCAGCCGGTCAGTGTTTCTACGCCACGCTGCTTTAACGAGGCACGATGCACCCAACCCGTGGTTTTACCCAGGTTTTTGCCTGGCTTAGAGCTTTTTCGCTGCAGCATCACAATGCTGCGCGGTGAACGTGGCGGCTGCGGTGCTTTCAAACCGCCCCGCTCGCCCACTGCTAAATCGACGCCCCACTCATCGCACCATGCGGCCACCTCCATGGTGGGGTGCCCCTCGTGGGAAAGCAGCTCCGAAACATCAAAACCAATGCCGCCTGCCCCAATCACCGCCACGCGCTTGCCTACTCGTTCAGGCTGCTCAATGGCGTCTGCATAGCTCAGCACGCTGGGGTGGTCGGCTCCTGGTAACGCCAGTTCACGGGGCACCACCCCCGTGGCAATCACGATTTCGTCAAAATCTGCCAAGGCGCCTACAGTGGCTTCGGTGTTTAAGCGCACGTCCACCGCGTGCTTTTCGAGCATGACGCGGAAGTAGCGCAGAGTTTCGTTAAACTCTTCTTTACCGGGGATTTTACGAGCGTAGTTAAACTGCCCACCCAACTCGCTGCGCCGCTCAAAGAGCACCACGGCATGCCCACGACTGGCCGCCGCTACTGCTGTGGCAAGCCCCGCTGGGCCGCCGCCGACCACCGCTACCCGCTTAGGTGTTTGCGCAGGCGCCAGGGTAATCTCGGTTTCGTGGCAGGCACGGGGGTTGACCAAGCAGGAAGTCAGCTTGCCCATAAAGGTGTGATCCAAGCAGGCCTGGTTACAGGCGATGCAGGTATTGATCTCCTTCGCCAAGCCCGCCTCGGCTTTACGCACCCACTCAGGGTCAGCCAAAAACGGACGCGCCATCGACACCATATCCGCATGGCCCTCGGCCAGTACGCGCTCGGCCACCTCCGGCATATTGATGCGGTTGGTGGTAATCAGCGGAATCGACAGCGCCGCGCGAATCCGGCGGGTGACTTCGGTAAACGCGGCCCGGGGCACGCTGGTCACGATGGTCGGCACCCGTGCCTCGTGCCAGCCAATGCCGGTATTGATGACGTTCGCGCCAGCGGCTTCAATGGCCTGGCCCAGTTGTACGACCTCTTCCCAGGAGCTGCCCTCTTCCACCAGATCAATCATCGACAGGCGGAAGATCAGCAGGAAGCGCTCGCCAACCGCTTGGCGAATACGCTTGACGATCTCGACAGGGAAACGCATACGCCGCTCAAAATCGCCGCCCCAGTCGTCGTCACGCTGGTTGGTGCGGCGGCAAATAAACTGGTTGATCAAATAGCCTTCCGAGCCCATGACCTCTACGCCGTCGTAGCCCGCCTGCTGGGCGAGCGTAGCGCAGCGAACATAGTCGGCAATCTGCTGCTCTACCTCTTCACTGGAGAGCGCTCGGGGGGTGAACGGGTTGATGGGGGCTTGCAGCGCCGAGGGGGCCACCAGCTCTGGTGAGTAAGCGTAGCGCCCGGCATGCAAAATTTGCATGCATAGGTGCCCACCGGCGGCATGTACCGCGTCGACAACGTGGCGGTGCTCCGCCACTTGAGACTCCTCTGTCAGCGCGTTGGCACCTTGAAAAACCGCCCCTTCGGCATTGGGCGCAATGCCACCCGTCACAATCAAGCTTACCCCTGCACGCGCGCGCTCTGCATAGAACGCTGCCAAGCGCTCAAAGCCATTCGGCGCTTCTTCTAAATTGGTGTGCATGGACCCCATCAATACGCGGTTAGGCAGCGTTAAATGTCCCACGGTTAATGGACGAAATAGGTGCGGATAAGCTGGCGCTTGGTGCATCACGGTGCTCCTTCACTGTTATTAGTACGGCAAGCAGTCAATGGCTTGCCACTCACATTCAAACAAGCGTATGACATGGCGCTGGCTACGTACAGACTTTTACCACGCAACTGTATCGCCTTTTTATCCAGACGATAGTCACTATATCGACTACTTTCCCCCTTGCCCCTGGCGGCAAAGCGCGTCACATTAATCGGCTAACGATCAGGGATTGAATCTAGGGAATGTGCTATGCCATTGATTTACTTTTTACCGCCGCTGGCCACCGTACTGATATGGTCCGGCAATATGACCATCAACCAGCTTTCGGTAGATGCCATTGCTCCTAGCAGTATCGCGTTTTTACGCTGGCTGCTCGCCCTCGTCGTCATGACTCCTTTTGTGCTGCCGGCCGTACTGCGTCACAAAGGTGAGATCGTGCGTAACTGGCCAAAGCTAGCTCTGCTAGGGCTTTTAGGGATGGGGCTATGGCAGGGGCTGGCTTATGTCGCTGCTGAAACTACCACCGCCACCAATATGGGCATTCTTGCAGCAATGGTGCCGCTGCTCACGGTGCTATTGAGCGCGCTAATTTTGAAGGAACCACCCACATTAGGCGGCGTCGTAGGCGGCGTGCTCGCCTTTATCGGCGTCACCGTGCTGCTGGGCCGCGGCAACCCACTTTCTCTGCTGCAGTTAGAGGTGGCGCAGGGCGACGCGTTAATGGTGGTCGCCGCCACCTGCTATGCGCTTTATGGCGTGATGCTCAAACGCTGGGCGATGAATCTGCCTCCTTGGGTCATGCTCTATGCCCAGGTCTGTTTTGCCGTGTTGTTCTTGCTGCCACCCTACTTGATGGGCCCCATGACGCCGGTGGATGGGAAGAACGTTTGGCTGATCTTGTACGCAGGCATTCCTGCTTCCGTTATTACCACGTTCTTGTGGATGCGAGCAGTCCGCCAAATCGGCGCTAACCAGTCGAGTATCTTTATCAACCTGATGCCGCTATTTAGCGCGCTGATTGCCATGGCGTTACTGGGTGAACAGGTATCGGGGTTCCACTTTATAGGTGGGCTGTTAATCCTTGCCGGGGTGATCATGGCGCAAACGCTGACACGTCCGTTGGTACGCGCGGCAGCCGCCCGTAAAACGCAAAGCGTACAGCAGTGATACAATAGGCCAACTTCATTTTATGAATGGGAACCCCTGACCTATGTCCCTAGAAGACCTGCACCTCAATCTGCGTAACCTCACCAGCGACGACTACGAGCAGCTGAAATCGCTGATGGATGCGGTGTATCACGATATTGGTGGCGCTTGGCCTAAGCACACCATCGATAAGCTGATCCAGGAGTTTCCCGACGGCCAGATTGCCATTGAAGACGACGGCGTACTGGTGGGCGTCGCCCTCACCGTGCAGGTGGATTACGACGAGTTCTCCAACCCGCACAAATACGACGATTTGATCGGCCATCGTGAAATCATCCTGAACGATCCGGAAGGCGATGCCATGTACGGGCTGGATGTACTGATCCACCCAGACTATCGCGGCTACCGCCTGGGCCGCCGCCTATACGAAGCGCGTAAAGAGCTGTGCCGTTCGCTCAACCTGCGGGCTATTTTGGCGGGCGGACGTATTCCCGAGTATCACCAGCACGCCAGCGAGCTAACGCCTGCCCAGTACATCGACAAAGTCTCCCGCAAAGAGATTTACGACCCGATTCTGTCGTTCCAGCTTGCCAACGACTTCCAGGTCAAACGTCTGTTACGCAAGTACCTGCCGGAAGACGAGCAGTCCCGAGGCTACGCCACGCTGTTGGAGTGGAACAATATTCTGTTCGAGCCCGCTGAAAACGTGCTAGACACTCGCCCCACTCAGGTACGCGTGGGCGCGGTGCAGTGGCAAATGCGTGAGTTCGCCTCCGTGGAGGCTGCGCTGCAGCAAATCGAGTATTTCGTCGATGCGTTGTCGGATTATCAGAGCGACTTTGCCGTTTTCCCGGAGCTGTTCACCACGCCACTCATGGGCCTGCAGGATCGCGCCGCGCAGAAAGACCAGACCGCTGCCATCCGCTTTTTGGCGGGCTTCACCGACCGTTTCAAGAGCGAGCTGTCGCGGATGGCGGTGTCCTACAACATCAACATCGTCGGTGGTTCGATGATCGAGGTGGGTGAGGATGACCGTCTTTATAACGTGGCTTACCTGTTCCATCGGGACGGCGAGGTGGAGAAACAGTCCAAGCTGCATATCACCCCGCAGGAGCGGCGCGACTGGGTGATCGAAGGCGGCGACGATCTGCAGGTGTTCGATACCGATGCAGGCCGTGTCGGCATCCTGATCTGCTACGACGTGGAATTCCCGGAACTGGGCCGCCTGCTGGCCGACCAGGACATGGACATTCTGTTCGTGCCGTTCTGGGTCGACACCAAAAATGGCTACCTGCGTGTGCGACACTGCGCTCAGGCGCGGGCTATCGAGAACGAGTGCTACGTGGTCATCTGCGGAAGCGTCGGCAACCTGCCGTCCATCGAGAACCTGGATATCCAGTATGCCCAGTCGGCGGTATTCACCCCCTCCGACTTTGCCTTCCCCCATGACGCAGTGCTGGCCGAAACCACGCCCAACACCGAGATGATCATCTTCTCGGACCTGGACTTGACCCGCCTGACCGTAGTGCGTGCAGAAGGCTCGGTCACCAACCTCAAGGACCGCCGCAAGGATCTCTTCGACCTGCGCTGGCGGGACTGGTCGCTGAAGTCCGGCAGTAGGCAAGAAGACTAACGCTCAACCTGCGACCCACTACGCATAAGTACGCCAACGCCGCCCACCGGGCGGCGTTTTGTCATTCACAAATCGCTATTCACAGCTTTCTATTCACACCTCCCTATTAACCACTCACCCAAGAGCTACTCATCCGGCCACACAAGATGACGCGGCACGCGGCCTTTGGCATCGAACGCGACGCCCTCGGCACGCAGCTTTTCGTGCTGGCGTGCCGCGCCGCCGTGGTCAGCCAGTTTGAGTGACGCGGCAATGACACGATGCCAGGGTAGCTGATGCCCCTCAGGCAAGTGGCGCATGGCCGACCCCACCATGCGCGGCGTTGCTCCTTCGGTCATCTTGGCAATGCGGCCATAGGTCGTCACCCGCCCCGCAGGAATTTGATCGACAATAGTGTAAATCTGTTCGAGCAGTTCCGGGCGTGGCATGACAACCTCGTTTGGCTTATGGCGTTGGTTTAGAGCGCTTCGACAAGCTGATCAATGGCTTGGAAGGCTTCTTTCATCGCGGCATCACGGTGAGCGTCGCCCATGTTCAAACCTTCAGCAAACACCACTTCCACATCGCTAATGCCCATCAGGCCCAACATGGTTTTCAGGTGCGGCGTTTGGCTATCGAACTCGGTGCCCGCGTATTGACCGCCACGAGCGGCCAGAATGATAGCTCGCTTGCCTTCGATCAGCCCCTGGGGGCCGTTTTCAGTGTAGCGAAACGTTTCACCGGCGCGCAGCACGCGGTCAAACCACGCTTTCAGCTGTGACGGAATGCCCAGGTTGTACATCGGCACCGCCAGTACCAGCACGTCGTTAGCGCGCAGCTCTGCCAGCAGCTCATCCGAGTGCGCGGCCAGCGCCTGTTGCTCGGTGGTGCGCTCGTCAGCCGGGGTCTGCCACGCGCCCAGCTCTTCGATGGCAAGGTGCGGCAGCGCGTTGGCAACCACATCGCGGTGGGTAACGGCGACGCCATCACGTGCAGCGGCCTGCTGCTGAAAATGGCTCGCCAGCGCGTTGGACTGGCCGTTGTCGCCGAGGATAGAAGAGGTCACTAACAGGGCACGAGTGGTCATGAAAATTCCTTAAAAACAGAGAGAAGGTTAGGCGCTATTCTACGGCGCTTTTCGGTGAGCAAAAGCGCAACGTTTTCCGATCTACATTCGACAAAATCGAACTATTCACCCATGAAAAAGCCCCACGCGTGGCTGCTTGAATCGCAGCAACGCGTGGGGCAGATGACGACTAGCAAGCAGATACGTGGCTATTTCTTAGTCGGCCAGGCGTTCGGATCTACTTTGTTCGCCAGCTTCGGAAACTGGCTAGGGTCGAAGACCGGTTCTTTACCCGCCTTGAGCTGCGTGTCGTAATCTTTGAACAGCGCAAAGGCAATGGGCGATAGCAGCAGAATCGCCACCAGGTTAATGATCGCCATCATACCCATGGAGAGATCCGCAAAATTCCAGATAGCTCCCAGGCTGGCCACAGAGCCCACCATGATCATGCCCAGCACGGCCAGACGATACAGCATCACCGCCAGGGGTGCCCGGCGGCCAGCCAGGTATTCGATGTTGGACTCACCGTAAGAGTAGTTGGCAATCACGGACGTGAACGCAAACAGCAGAATCGCTACCGCAATGAACATGCCGCCCCATTCGCCCACATGGCTGGAGAGCGCCATCTGGGTCAGCTGGATGCCGTTGCTCTCCTCGCTGGCCAGCAGTTCCGGGCCCGCCATAATGATGATTGCTGCCGTCGCGGTACAGATCACCAGGGTATCCAGAAAAACGCCCAGCATTTGAATAAAACCCTGAGCTGCCGGGTGATCCGGGCGGGTGCTGGCAGTCGCTGCCGCGTTAGGCGCAGAGCCCATACCCGCTTCGTTAGAGAACAAGCCGCGCTGAATACCGTTCATAATCGCTTGGGAAATGGCATAGCCCATCGCACCGCCGGCCGCCTGCTCAATACCAAAAGCGCTCTGCACGATTGTCATGATGGCAGCGGGCAGGTCGCTAATATTCAGCGCCACCACGACCAGCGCCAAGATCAGGTACAGCAGTGCCATCAGCGGCACCACTAACTCGGCCACTTTCGCAATCGACTTCAAGCCGCCGAAAATAATCGGCGCGACGATGGCCATCAAGACTAACCCCATGGCCCAGGTGGGAATGGCGAATGCCTGCTCCATGGCCTGGGCGATGGAGTTGGCCTGTACGCTGTTAAACGCCAACCCAAACGCAATAATCAGGCAGATAGAAAACAGTACCGCCAGCCAGCGCAGCCCCAAGCCGCGTTCGATGTAGCGCGCCGGGCCACCGCGAAAGGTGTTATCGCCATGGTCGGTTTTGTAGGCCTGAGCCAGCGTGGACTCCACAAAGCTGGTCGCCATGCCCACCATGGCGGTCATCCACATCCAGAAAATCGCGCCGGGGCCGCCGAAGTAGATCGCCACCGCAACGCCCGCTAGGTTACCCGTGCCCACCCGCGCGGCGAGACTGGTAGAGAGCGCCTGAAACGAGGAAATACCGCCGTTGGACTGCCGGGAACCGCGCAGCAGCTTGAACATATGTCCGAAATAACGAATTTGAATAGCACGGGTCATGACCGTGAAATAGAGGCCAGCACCGATGAGCAGGTAAATCAGCACACTGCCCCATAACAGCCCATTGCCGCGGTCCACCATCACGGTCAACAGGGGAGGAAGAGTAAAATCCATACCAAACACACCTTTTTTAAAACAAAGAAGGCGCATCATTCTTCACGGTTGCACCAAAATGGCAAGAAAATTGGTGCATTTACTCATTATCAGCAAAAAAACCAATTAAACGGAAGTGGCTAACCAATCCCACACCTCCCCAGCTTCTTCGCTTACCTGCCGCTTACTGGGCCGCACCAGCCAGAAGCGCTCATCGCTGGGCACCTCTACGTTAAACGGCGCCACTAAATCCTGTCGTTGATCCAGCAAACGGCGATGGGTTAACGCCACACCGCCCCCCTGGCTGGCTAATGCCAAGGTCATCACTTGGTTATCGCAGGTAAGCGACAGACACTCGGCCTCCAAATGGGCGATACCCGCCGCCTGCAGCCAGCCGGGCCAACCTACGCCAAAACCTACCGCGTGCAGCAGCGTATGCCCTGCTAGGTCGCTGGGTTTGGTTAACTCACGGGCCAACGCCGGAGTACATACTGGCAGCAGTTGCTCGTCGCCCAGCGGCAGCATCTCTAGTCCACTCCACTCGCCACGGCCATAGCGGATTTCAATGTCCGCCCCTTCCGGGCCAAAGTCGTCAGGCCAGATCGCACTCACCAAACGCAGTAATAGATGGGGCTTTTGCTGATGCAGCGCCACCAGCCGTGGTGCTAGCCAGGATTGCTGAATGACCGGCGTTGCGCGCAGCGTCACTGGTTTTTCACTAGTCATCCCAAATACTTCCGTGGTGCCCTCGCTAATGCGGGAAAACGCATCATGAATGCTAGGCAGCCACGCTTGCCCGGCAGGTGTCAGGGTGAGGCTTCGGGCATGGCGCACAAACAGCTTCTGGCCTAAGCGGTCCTCTAACAACCGAATACGCTGACTGATGGCCGCCTGGGTAACTCCTAACTCACTACCGGCGGCAGTAAAGCTCAGGGTGCGGGCAGCAGACTCAAAGGCTTGTAGCCATAACAGCGGTGGTAATTGGATCATGAAAAAGCTACCTATAAATAAAACAAAGTCTTTGGGGCCAGATTAATCGTTTGTCACTGCACAGAGGACTCCGCATCCTATATAGAAGCATTCAACAACATGTCATCAACCTACAGCGAGGCCTTTATGACCAGCGCACTAGCAGCGACGGAAAAGCGTTCAGCCCCTCAAATGAGTGAACTCACGCCTTATGA
This sequence comes from Halomonas sp. Cn5-12, assembly GCF_021532545.1. Lineage (NCBI taxonomy): Bacteria > Pseudomonadati > Pseudomonadota > Gammaproteobacteria > Oceanospirillales > Halomonadaceae > Halomonas > Halomonas sp. Cn5-12. Next base: position 3,474 of record NZ_JAKGAY010000030.1, on the reverse strand, counting down.
ACACGGCCCGGCACTCAGCGATGCCACGCTCACCGACAGCAGCCTTGCGCTGACCTGGGAAGACAGCACTCACACAACGCTGCCACTGCTATGGCTGCGCGACCACTGCGCCTGCGCCCAGTGTCGCCATCCGCAAACCCGCGAGCGCCTCTACCTACCGTTAGACGATATCGAACAGGCACCCAGCGTTACCCTGGCAGATGGTCACCTCTATTTACAGTGGCAGGATGGTCATGTGAGCGCCTTTCATAGCGGCTGGCTGTACCAGCGCCGCCCTGAGGCGACGCGCTTTTCTACACTGCCCGCCCCGCAGCCGTGGCGCGACGACTTCTTCCCCGAAGGCGTTCGCCACACCGACTTTCTGACCCCAGAAGGCGAGAAAACCTGGCTGACCGCCATGCTACGCGACGGCTTGGCGCTGGTCACCGACGCACCGCTGGTGGAAGAGGAAGTCAGCCGCCTTGCCGAGCGCATTGGCCCGCAACGCGCTACCAACTTTGGCGGGCGCTTTAATGTTCGCTCCAAGCCTAACCCCAACAACGCGGCCTATACCGCTGCCGGTCTACCGCTGCATATCGACTTGCCCAACTGGCAGCAGCCGCCGGATATTCAACTGCTCTACTGCCTGCAAAACGACGCCAGCGGTGGCGAGTCGCTGTTTGCTGATGGTGCCCGAGTGATCAATGCCCTACGCGAACAGGACCCGGAAGCGCTCGTTATTCTCAGCGAAACGCCCATCGATTTTCGCTTTCAGGACGACACCCACGATATCGCCATCAAAGCCCCAGTGATCACCCTAGATAGCCAAGGCGAGCTAGTGGAGATACGCCTTAATAACTGGATACGCGACACCCTCCACCTGCCCGCTGAAAAAATGGCGGCTTGGTACCGCGCTTATAAAGTGCTGTGGCAACTCTTCCACAGCGACGCCCATCAGTTGGAGTTCACCTTAAAACCGGGCCAGATGGTGGCGTTCGATAATCGTCGCGTGCTTCACGGCCGCCGGGAGTTCGATCCCAATAGCGGTGCTCGCCATCTTCAGGGAACCTATCTAGACCGCGACATGCTGGCTTCGCGCCTGCGTGTTCTCGCTCGTACCGCCGCGTAATCACAATAACCTAAGCAAGGAGATCCTCTTCCATGACGCGCTTAACCCGTCCACTCGTTTCTACGATTGCCCTAAGCTTGGCAGGCGTTACCACCCAAGCCGCCCTTGCCGATGACGCCACGCTCGATTTCGGCGTCCCGGCCTGGCCCGGTATTACGGTAAAAACCGAAATTGCTGAGCAGCTCCTTAATCCGTTGGGCTACGACACTCAAACCCACGAAATCGGCCTGCAGGTGATCTACCAAGGCATGGAGAGTGGCGACGTCGACGCCTTTTTAGGCGCTTGGCTACCCGCACAAAAAGAGATGTTCGAACCGCGCAAAGCCTCTGGCGTGCTTACCGATGTCGCCAACAACGTCGATGGCGCTCAGATGACGCTGGCCGTACCGACGTACCTGCATGAGCGCGGCATTCAAAGCTTCGCGGATTTAGATGAACACCGTGATGAGTTCAACAGCCAAATTCATGGCTTTGGCGCAGGGTCGGCGGCGAGCGAGATTCTCCATAACGCGATTGATAACGACACTTGGGGACTGGGCGACTGGAGCTTAGTGGATACCAGCGAAGTGGGCATGCTCTCCGCCGCTCAAGATGCGATTTCCAGAGAAGAGGCCATTGTGTGGGTCGGTTGGACGCCCCACTGGATGAACCTTGAGCTGCCCATGCGCTACCTGGAAGACCCGGAAAACCTGTTCGGTGAGAACAACGGCGAAAGCGACGTACGCACCCTACTGCGCAGCGACTACGCCGATGCCCACCCGGCGCTGGTTACCTTCTTTGAGCAGTTTAGCTTTACCGCCGACGAGCAGAGCTGGATGATCCAAGCCTTTGGCCAAGAGGAGCGTGACCTTGCCGAGGTGGCCCAGCAGTGGATCAACGACCACCCCGAGCGCGTGGAAGCCATGCTGGCCGATGTGACGACCACCGAGGGTGACGCTGCCTGGCCTGTCATTGAAGCGCGTCTACAATAACGCGTTCGTTCACCCCACCGCCGCAGTGGCGTATGCTATGTTCTTCTCTTTGCTGATTCGGGATACGCTCACCAGCACTGTGTCTGCGGGGTCGATAGCCAGGGGTTTTTACACCGATCATACGCAGGTACTCCTCTGCCGAGTAGGTCGGCACAATCACCCCTTGGCAGCGATTAGAAAAGTGTTTGATCAGGTAGTGAGAAATCAGATTGCGAAACAGCGCACCCGGTAGCGGCACAAAATGAGCATAGTGCTCCAGCCGGGTAGCGAGGCACCAGCAGCTGGGGCGCTTATCTCAAAAAAGTCATTCAATGGACTGCCACTAGGGCGCAGTACAGCCGTTCAATGTGGCCAGTAAGCGGCGCGAACCACCCTGTTCACGGTGCTCACCTAACCACACCCCTTGCCAGGTGCCAAGGGCTAAGCGGCCATCGCGTACCGCAAGGCTAAGCTGAGTGCCTAGCAGGCTAGAGGCCACATGGGCAGGCATGTCATCAGGGCCTTCTAAGGTATGCTGGAAGTAGCTCAGCCCTTCGGGCACTAAGCGGCGAATAAAGGCATCCAAATCATGACGAACATCTGGGTCGGTGTTTTCATTGAGCGTTAACGAGGCGGAAGTGTGCATCAGCTGTAAATGCAGCAGCCCTTGGTGGCACTCTGCCAAACAGGGCAGCGCCCTGGCAATCTCATCGGTAATCAGGTGAAAGCCCCGAGGCATTTCCGGCAAGTGAATCTCTTGTTGATGCCACATAATCACTCCTTTGTTATCAGCATTGTTAAGAGGATACGGTAACAGACATACCATAGCCTATTTCCTTGGCCTGCCGTATCGCGCCCAACGGGAACCATGACACGCAGTGACCCACACTGATAGATTTAACGTTTATTGTTCACGTGCAAGGAGCAAGATGTTGACTGCTCCCCTCCCTAAAGGAAGGGGATTCCCAATTCACCGAGAACAGGACATGGAGACTGACCCCATGCCGCTTACACTCTCTCCAAGGGCTAACACCGCCAGCCCGGCGGCTTTAATGTTGGTTGCGGCGTTGTGGTCGCGGTCATGGTTTGCGCCACATTCGGGGCAGTTCCATTTCCTGACCGTCAACGGCAGCGACGACAAGGTGTGCCCACAACCCGAACAGCGTTTGGAGCTGGGGAACCACTGGTCGATAGCGACCAGTGAGCGCCCGGCCCACTCTGCCTTGTACGCCAGTTGGCGCACGAAGTCGCCCCAACCGGCGTCGGCAATGGCTTTGCTCAGTTTCGGATTGCGGATCATGTTTTTCACTTTCAGGGATTCGACACAGATCACTTGGTTCTCGTTAATCAATCTGCGGGACAATTTGTGCAAATTGTCCTGTCGGCAATCGGAGATTTTGGCGTGAAGTTTCGCCA
>NZ_JAKGAY010000029.1:0-42020 GCF_021532545.1 Halomonas sp. Cn5-12 | reverse complement strand
GTTTGAGTACGTCGAACTGGACTACAACAAACAACGGCGGCACAGTGCTATTGGGATGATCAGCCCAGAGGCCTTTGAAGCCCGAATGATCGCTTAAACCAGTGTCCACTGTTGCTGGGTAAGATCATTAGGGCGTGGGGGGACTTCTGTGGTCGTGGGAGCCGTTTTGCTTTTAAGCTCAGCGGGGGGCAGCCGATTATGGGCGCTACTGTTAAAACTGCGAAGTGCCGGATGGCGGTAAGCATTTGAGCCTCTGATAGAGTCCGAAGCCTTGTCTGCTGCCTTCGCAATACACTCTCTTTCTTGTGACCAGAAGGTGGAAGTGCATCCATGAAAACCATCGGCTTGATCGGCGGCATGAGCTGGGAGTCCACCCAAACCTACTACCGCCTCGTCAACCAGCATGTGCGCACGGCGCTGGGCGGGCTGCACTCTGCCAAAGTGGTGCTGTACAGCGTGGATTTTGCCGACATCGAGGCGCTGCAGCATCAGGGCGACTGGCAGGCCACCGCCGAGATACTGGGGGCAGCGGGTAAAGCAGTCGAGGCGGCCGGGGCTGATTTTCTGGTGCTGTGTACTAACACCATGCACAAGGTGGCTGAGCCGCTGGAAGCGGCGGTATCCATTCCGCTACTGCATATCGCCGGCGCCACAGCCCAGGTGCTGCAACGCCAGGGGATTGCCTGCGTAGGCTTGCTGGGCACGCGGTTCACCATGGAGCAGGCGTTTTATATCGAGCGTTTGCAGCGCCACGGTATCGAAGTAGTGGTGCCTACCGAACCAAAGCGCGAGCGCGTGCACACGGTGATCTACCAGGAGCTGTGCCTGGGCGTGGTGAAAGCAGAGGCCAAAGCCGACTACCTGGCGATCATCGAGGCGCTTGCCGAGCGCGGCGCGCAGGGGGTGATTCTGGGCTGCACCGAAATCGGCCTGCTGGTTCAGCAGGCCGACACTCCCGTGCCGCTCTTCGATACGACCGAGATCCATGCAGAGCAGGCGGTGCAGTGGGCGCTGGGGCATGGTTTTGTATAAAGCCTGCTGCAGTAACGGCGTTGCTTTCGGCTTTAGAATCTTGTTGAGTGAGTAAAAAAGGAATAATTTATACTCATGAACGAGTTCGAGTTTGACGTCAACAAAAGTCAGGCCAACCTGACAAAGCACGGTATTGATTTTGAAGCGGCACAAGCGCTGTGGAAGGATCCATATCTGCTAGAGATTCGCGCAAAATCCGAGGGCGAACCAAGGTTTTTACTAATCGGTATGATCAGTGAAAAACATTGGTCGGCGGTCGTCACCTACCGAGAAGAGCGTATTCGGCTGATTTCTGTTAGACGCTCCCGCAAGAAGGAGGTAGACATCTATGAAAGCTAAAGAGTTCGATAAAAAATTCGATGAAAATCAAGATGATGTTCTCGATGATCTAGACTTTTCCACTGCTCGACGGGTGAATCAAGAGCAAAAGCGGATTAACGTAGATTTTCCTGCATGGGTAGTGGAGTCACTAGACCGTGAGGCTGCGAGAATGGGTATTACCCGCCAGTCGATTATCAAGGTTTGGTTAGTGGAGCGTCTGCAAGCTGAAGCGGCTCATAAACCTCATGGCCATAACTCAGTAGGGGGACCTCACTAGCGCTGGCCTCTTGGAGGCCAGCGCTCCACCGCTTACTCCAAAAACGCCCGCAGCGTATCGCTGGCTTGCTCGATGGCCACCACGCCATCCAGGTGGCCTCGGTTGCCTTCCAGCGTTTCTAGCGTCACCTCAGTGCCGTCGGCTTCGATCAGCTCGGCGGTGCGGCGTACGCCCTCGGGGGCGAAGACCAAATCGTTCTCGCTATACAGCATCAATGTGGGGGCTTCGATGGCGGCCAGCCCCGCTTCCAGCGAGTCGCCGTAGCCAGCCGTGAAGGTCTGGTTGGCGCGCACCAGGTAGAGCAGGTGGTTGGCATCGGAAAGCGCTGCACGGGCGGCGGCGATGTCATCCAGGGTTTGTTCGATGGCATAGCGGGCGGTGATGTCCTGGGCAGGGTCGCGCGCGTCGTCGGCCCAGTCGCGGTTGAACGCTTCGTTGGCCCACTGCCAGTGGTTGGCATTGAGCGTCACCAGCTTCAGCCCACCTTGAACGGACTCAACCCATTGGCCTGCTGCATCATCATGCGTTTGGCAAACGGCACTCGCTCGGCGAGGTGCAGGCTGAGATCACCCAGTTGGCGGAGCGGCTTGGCCCCGGTGAAGAGGTGGTGGAAGCTGTCGGTGGCGGCAATCATCGCCTGGTTGGCCAAACGCCGGTGGCACTCGAAACGGTGCAGGCTGATGTGGTCGCCAGGGTCACGGCCTTTGATGATCAGCTCGGCCAGGGTGTCGGCGTCGTGTAGGCCGATGTTCAACCCTTGCCCGGCCAGCGGGTGCACTACGTGGGCGGCGTCGCCAATCAGCGCGAGGCGTTTGCCGATGTAGCGCTTGGCGTGCTGGCGCTTAATGGGGAAGCTGGCCCGCGCCACAATACGGGTGAGCTTGCCCAGGCGTTGGGGGAAGGTGGTTTCAATGGCGTGCTGGAGCGCGTTGTCGGAGAGCTGTTCGCGGGCTTTGGTGGCTTCATTGCTGTCGTACCACACCAGCGAGGCGCGCTGGCCGGGCAGCGGCAGCATGGCAATCGGCCCTTTGGGGGTAAAACACTGCCAGCTAACATCCTGCTGGGGCAGCTCGGTCTCGACGTTAATGATCATCGCCCGCTGGTGGTAGTCGTGGCTGGTCACGCCAATGCCCGCTAGCTCGCGTAGCGTAGAGCGCGCGCCGTCGGCCCCCACAATCAGCCGGGCACTTAGGGTTTTGCCGTTATCCAGCTCTAGCATGCGGGCGGTGGTGGCTGCCATGGTGCTGAGCGGGGCGCACTGGGTATAGCAGGTCACGCTGGGCAGTTCTTCCAAGCGTTGCCACAGGGCGTACTGCAAAGCGCGGTTTTCGATAAAAATACCGAAGTCGTTCATGCCGCTCTCTTCGGCGGAGAACACGGAGTGGCCGGTGCCATCCTGATTCGCCACGTCGATATGCCGGAACGGGCAGCAGCGCTCGCCGGGCAGTATCGCACCGCTGGCTTTCACGAACGCCAGCGAGCGGGCGTTGAGTGATGAAATACGCAGGTCGTAATCGCCGCTGGGGGGCGTGGGGGCGCTGGCGCGCTCTACCAGGCCAACCGACATGCCCGCCTGGCCCAGCCTGGCCGCCAGGGCCGCGCCCACCATGCCGCCGCCAACAATGACAATCTCGTGATCCCACTGCATGAGAGGCTCCTTAATCCGCTATCGAGGGCACATTGCATGTGCTTATATTGTCCTACAGTATCGTTGACTTGTCGCAGTATTGCCTAGGGTGATCCATTGACGCAGGCCGTGGAAAGTGTCGAAAAACGAGAGAGCAGCGAGGTAGCCGGGGAAGCACTGGCCGCCTTTATCAGGCGCTACCCCAAACTCTGGGTGATTACCGGGGCGGGCGTCAGCACCGACAGCGGAATCCCCGATTACCGCGATGCCGATGGCCAGTGGAAGCGCCCGCCGCCGGTGCAGCACGGCGATTTCATGAGTTCCTTCGCCGTTCGCCAGCGCTACTGGGCGCGAGCGCTGGTAGGCTTCAAGGCCATGCGTGAAGCCCAGGTGAGCGGCGCGCATCGTGCGTTGGCGAAGCTCGAGGCCATGGGCCATGTGGAGCTTCTCGTCACGCAAAACGTTGACCGTTTGCACCAGCGGGCAGGCTCAAAAAAGGTGATTGATCTGCACGGCAGGGCCGATGTGGTGGCCTGTATGGCCTGTGGCTATCAAATGATGCGCCACGCCATGCACAGTGAAATGGCGCGTATGAACCCAGCCTTTGCCGCGCTGGATGCCCGCCACGCGCCGGATGGCGATGCGGATCTGGAAACCGACTTTTCCACCTTTAACGTATTGGATTGCCCGCGCTGCAAGGGCATTCTCAAACCGCAGGTGGTCTATTACGGCGATGTGGTGCCCCCTGCGCGGCGGTTGGCGGCCCAGGCGGCGCTGCAGCAAGCCGACGCGGTGCTGGCAGTGGGCACGTCGTTGATGGTCTATTCCGGCTACCGCTTCTGCCGGGATGCCCACGCCATGGGCCTGCCCGTGGCATCGCTCTCGCTGGGCGTGACCCGTGCCGATGGGTTCTTGACCCACCAGTGGCGCGCGCCGCTAACGCCGGTGCTGGAATATGCGGTTGGGCGTCTGAAAAAGGGCTAACGTGTTTTGGATACCGGCGGGTTACTATCGAAGCGAGCAATTTCAAATTGGTTAAGAGGCTCTCTGCGACAGGCTATCGCCAATTACTTGAGTAAACTGCTAGGGTATTCCTAGACGATAAACTGAAAAGCGGAGTTGCCCGTGCTGACCTTTGAACACCAGTTTGCCACGCTGCCAGAGCCTTTATGGGTGGCTTGCCAGCCTACGCCCGTGGCGCAGCCCAGCCTGATCGCGTTTAACGATGCCTTGGCCGTGGCGCTAGGCATGCAAACGCGGCCCGACGATGCCACGCTGGCCCAATGGTTCAGCGGTAACCAGCTGCCGCCGGGTGCCGAGCCTAAAGCGCTGGGCTACGCCGGGCACCAGTTCGGCAACTTCGTGCCTCAGCTAGGCGATGGCCGCGCGCTGCTGTTGGGCGAAGTGGTGGACCAGCAGGGCATACGCCGAGATGTGCAGCTAAAAGGCAGCGGCCGCACGCCGTTTTCTCGCGGTGGCGATGGCCGCTCTCCCCTTGGCCCGGTGTTGCGGGAATATCTGGTGAGTGAATTTATGGCCGCCGTGGGCGTACCCACCACCCGGGCGCTGGCGGCTGTCTCTACGGGCGAGCGCGTGGTGCGCCAAATGGCCGAGCCGGGAGCCGTGCTGACCCGCGTAGCCAGCAGCCATATTCGTGTAGGCACGTTCCAGTTTGCCGCCGTTCGCTGCGATGAAGACGCGCTCAAAGCGTTGGCCGATCATGTGATAGCCCGCCACTACCCCGAAGCGGCCACTGCCGAAGACCCGTACCTAGCGCTATTGGAGGCCGTGACCGCCCGCCAGGCAGCGCTGGTGGCGCGTTGGATGAGCCTAGGCTTCATTCACGGCGTGATGAACACCGACAACTGCAGCATTGCCGGTGAAACCATCGATTACGGCCCCTGCGCGTTTATGGAGCAGTTCGACCCGAAGAAGGTGTACAGCTCCATTGACCAGGGCGGGCGCTACGCCTTCGACAACCAGCCGGGCATTGCCCAGTGGAACCTGGCCCGTTTTGCCGAAACCCTACTGCCGCTGATGCGCGCAGAGGGTGACACCGTGGTAGAGCAGGCCACCGAGGTGCTACGCGGCTTTACCTCCCGCTTTAGCGCCGAGCAGCGCCGCCTGCACGCTAATAAGCTAGGCCTCGCTCCAGAAAGCGATCGCGCCGCGCCGCTCATGGAAGCGCTGGAAATCCAGATGCATCAGGGCCGCATGGATATGACCGCCACCTTTGATGCGCTGACGCGCTATGCGCAAGCGCTGAGAAAGAACTCGTCAGCCCATTCCCAAAAAGAGGCGCTGCTAGCGCTGACCACTCAGCCCGATGGCCTTGCTGCTTGGCTGGCCGAGTGGGAAAACGCCCAGCAAGCGAGCCAGCAGCGTGAGCGCCTGGAGGCCATGCGCCGCGCCAACCCTGTGGTGATTCCCCGCAACCACCGCATTCAAGAGGTGATTGAAGCGGCAACAGAAGGCGATTTCGCGCCTTTCCACACGCTGCTCGCGGCGGTCACGCAGCCCTTCGATGAATCCGAAGAAGCGCGCCGCTTAGCCGCCCCGGCCACGGAAAGCGAGCAGGTGCTACGCACCTTTTGTGGTACTTGATTTAGATCAGCGAATATGGGCGGAAAACCCGTAGCGGGGGTCTTTCGCCAGGGATGGCGAAAGTAGCGTCCAGGGAGGGATTCACAGCGCCCCCGCCTAGGGTTTTGCTGCTCATCAGCGCTGCAGCACACCCTGTGATAAACTGTGCTTTTTTACAGTTAATGGCGGAGGCAAGGTCGGCCTGTGCGCAAAATCATTCACTGCGACTGTGACTGCTTCTATGCGGCGGTCGAGATGCGCGATAACCCCGCGTTAACCGATATCCCTATTGCCATTGGCGGCAGTGTGGAGCAGCGCGGGGTGGTGGCCACCTGTAACTATCCTGCCCGCGCGTTTGGCATCCACTCCGCCATGCCCATGGCTCAGGCGCTCAAACGTTGCCCCCATCTCACGGTGATTCGTGGCGATATGGCGAAGTACAAGGCCGTGGCACGCCAGGTGTTTGCCATCTATCGCGATGTCACCGAACTGATCGAGCCGCTCTCGCTGGATGAAGCCTTTCTGGATGTCTCGGAGGTCACGCTTCACCACGGCAGCGCCACCCGTATGGCCGAAGCCATTCGCCATCGGGTGAAGCAGGAAGTGGGCATTACCGTCTCGGCGGGTGTGGCACCCAACAAGTTTCTCGCCAAGATCGCCAGCGACTGGCGCAAGCCCGATGGGCTGTTTGTCATCACGCCAGACGATATCGACGCCTTCGTGCAGCAACTGCCGGTGAAAAAGATTCATGGGGTGGGGCCGCGCACCGCTGAAAAGCTGGCCGAACTGGGGATTCAAACGGGGGCGGATCTGCGCGCCCGGCCGCTGACCGAGCTGGTGGAGCGCTTTGGCCGCTTTGGGCATCGCCTGCATGAACTCAGCCACGGGCGCGATGAGCGCCCGGTTAAAACCCACCGCGAACGCAAGTCGATCAGCACCGAGCAAACCTACTCTCAAGATTTACCCACCCTGGAAGCCTGCCGTCGTCAGCTCCCCGAGCTGATTGGCGATTTAGAGCGCCGATACGCTCGCCTAGATCCGGCCCCCGCCGTGCGCGGCGTAATGGTGAAGGTCAAGTTCAACGACTTCACCCAAACCACCGTCGAACACGCCGACCCCGCACCCAACTTGGAACAGTTCGAAACCTTGCTGAACGTGGGATGGGCAAGGGGCGAGCGCCCCGTGCGCCTGCTGGGGGTGGGCTACCGCTTGGCGGAAGAGACCGCTGCCCAGCAGCTCTCGCTGTTTTAATTAGCCTGTTAACCCTTGGGTGGATTGACGGGGTTCAGTGCTCGCGTTAAAACAGACGTATGATAGATAGCGCTTCTTCCCGTTAGCCTAACTGCGAGCCTGCCATGCCTGCCGATGCCACCCAACGCCCCCGCTTAGTGTTTGCCCATGCCAACGGCTTCCCCGGTTTGAGCTACCGCAGCCTGTTAGACCCGCTGGCAGAATCGTTCGATTTACACCCGCTAGACCGGCTAGGCCACCACCCGGACTACCCGGTGAATCACAACTGGGGCAACTTGGTAGAGGAGCTGCTTAGCTACCTCCCCGATACTGACGAGCCGTTGCTGGGCGTGGGGCATTCGCTGGGCGGCACGCTGATGGCCATGGCTGCGGATAAGCAGCCGGAGCGTTTTCGCGGTGTGATCATGCTCGACCCGCCGCTGATGCTGGGGCCAGACGCCTGGGCCATGAAAGCGGCCAAGCGTTTTGGGTTCATGGACCGTATCACCCCCGCGGGTAAAACCAAGGGGCGGCGCACGGTGTGGCCCAGCCGTGAGGCCATGGCGACCTCGCTGCGGCGGCGGGGGCTGTTTCGTGGCTTTACCCCTGAGGCACTCAACGACTACATTGAAGCAGGCACGCGGCTTTTAGATGACGGCAGCGCCGAGCTGACCTTCGACCCGCGCATCGAGCTGGATATTTTCCGCCACCTGCCAGATCACCTCTCTAACCTGCCGCAGCGCGTAGGCGTACCCATTCAACTGGTGGCGGGGCAGCAGTCGCACTTGATGACGCCTTCACGGCTCAAGCGCATCGCTCGTCGCGGGCTGCCGGTGAGTATGGTGCCCGGCACGCACATGTTCCCGATGGAACACCCGGAAGAGACGCGCACGGCGATACTGGCCGCGTGGCAGCAGTTTCAAACGGTACAGCCATAGAAGCGATTAAGGAGGCGATATGTACCTTTCTGTACAGCTGAGCTACTACCCGCTGGCCGATGATTTCAAGCCCGTGGTGAAAGAGGTGGTCAAACGTTTAGAGGCTACAGGTCTGGAGGTTCACCCTAACCGAATGAGCACCCAGGTATTTGGCGAGTTCGATGAGGTGATGGCGGCACTGAGCGACGTGATGAAATGGTCGTTCGAGACCCACGGCAAAGCCGTGTTTACCGCTAACTTTTTAGAAGGTGACCGGCGGCCTCGGTAAATAACGCCATCGCGCGCGTGATGTCCTTCATAGCGCTAAAAAAGGCTCAATAACGTGCCCAGCGTTTCCATCCCGCGTTCGCTACGTTGGGTCCAGGGGTGGCCATAGCTTAAGCGGATGCAGTGGCGAAACTGTTGGGTCGCGGAGAAAATCGGCCCAGGCGCGAGGCTAACGCCATGGTCGAGCGCTGTGCGAAATAGCTGCAGCGAATCCACGTGTTCGGGAAACTCCACCCAAAGGAAATAACCGCCCACAGGTCGGGTGATGCGCGTATGCGCAGGGAAGTAGCGATCTGCCGCCGCCAGCATACTGGTTTGTTGGGCTTCTAAGGCATGGCGAAGCTTGCGCAAATGGCGGTCGTAGCCACCGTGTTGTAAATAGTCAGCAATGGCGGCCTGGGCGGGGATGGAGGGGGAAATGGTGGTCATTAGTTTTAGCCGCGAGATCTCTTGGGCATAACGGCCGCCCGCTACCCAGCCCACCCGATAGCCGGGTGCCAAGCACTTCGAGAAAGAGCTGCAGTGAATCACTAAGCCCTCATCATCAAAGGCCTTAACGGGGGCGGGCGGCGTGCTGCCAAAATAGAGCTCGGCATACACGTCATCCTCTAGCATGGGCACTTGGTGCTGCTTTAATAACTGGTAAAGCACCTGTTTGCGCTCGTTGCTTAGGCTGGCGCCGATGGGGTTCTGCAGGTGGCTCATAAACCAGCAGGCTTTGATGGGCAGCGTCGCTAATCGCTCTGCCAGCACGTCTAGGTCAACCCCTTCCCGAGGGTGAACCGGAATTTCCACCGCACGCAGTTTGAGCTGCTCCAACACTTGTAGGCTGGCATAAAAAGCAGGTGACTCAATCGCGACCAAGTCCCCTGGCTGAGTCACGCACTGTAGGGCTAGATTGAGCGCCTCCATTGCACCATTGGTAATCACCAGTTCGTCCATCGGCAGCTGAATGCCACCCAGCATGTAGCGCAGAGCAATCTGCCGACACAGGTTGGTATGTCCGGTGGTCATATCAGCCACCACCTGTTGGGGCGAAAGCGCCCGCAAGCCACGTGTCATGCTGATACTTAAGCGAGAGAGTGGAAACAGCTCAGGGCTAGGGAAAGCCGAGCCAAAGGGCACCGTTTGGTCATCCTGCAGTGAGTCCAGCACCGAGAACACCAGCTCGCTGACCTGCACTTCCGCTGGGTCGGCGGGTTGTAGCGTGACGCGGGGTTCGTTGACCAATCGCCGTGCGTGTTCACGAACAAAGTAGCCCGAGCGCGCTCGAGCGCTGATAAGCCCCTGGTTTTCCAGTAAGTAGTACGCCTGAAACACTGTCGACGGGCTAATGCCGTGATGGCGGCTCGCTTGGCGCACTGACGGAATGCGCTCGCCTGGTCCCAGTACGCCTTGGCGAATCAGCGTGGCTATTTCATCGGCAAACTGTTCATAGCGTTTCATGGCATAAACTCGCTGGTGCTTGGCGCGGGTGCTTAGTGGGATCAACAGAATCGATACTCTCAATCAAAAGCATATCAAAACTGATACGGCTTTTTTCTCTAAAACTGCATCTGTTTTAGTGGTTGGCTGGGAGAGCATAGTAGCGGTTCATTCGGTGACGCCCCTCGACCGTATAGATCGCCACTCCCTCTTTTCTGGATATCGGTATGACGCAACGCATTCCACTGCAAGACCTAACCAGCGATGCAGCCGTTGAACACCATTCGCCTCAGGCGAAAACTACGGGTCGCTCGCCATCCACGTCTGGGCATATCTATGTGCGAGAGATACAGGGCTTTTTTCAGCGCATAAGGCGTTATTCCAACTGGCTACTGATTGCGTTGGTAACGGGCGTCACCTTCGTGGGATATGTTACGCCGGTGGGTGGGCTCGTAAGGGATCTATTCAGCCTAGAGGCGCACCCTTGGGCGCTTTTTTGGATCGGTTTTTTTACTCTGTTTACCTACCTGAACGCTGGCTGGTTGCGCCATCAGGTGTGTCTGCACATGTGCCCCTATGCACGCTTTCAGTCGGCCATGTTTGATAGCCATACGCTGATTGTTTCTTACGATTCCGCCCGTGGTGAGCCCCGCCGTGGTCATCGCAAAGAGGTCGCGGAAGCGGCTGCTGGGGACTGTATTGATTGCGAACTGTGCGTTCAGGTGTGCCCCACGGGGATCGATATTCGTGATGGCCTGCAGTATGAGTGTATTGGCTGCGCGGCGTGTATCGATGCCTGCGATAGCGTGATGGCGCGTATCGATAAGCCACTGGGCCTGATTCGCTACACCACCGAGCGCGCGCTAGAGGGCAAACCTACGCGGTTTTGGCGACCTCAGCTGTTGGCTTATACGGCGGCACTGTTTTCTATGGTGGTTTTGTTGATCGGTTTCTTGAATGCCCGGGTGCCTATGGATGTAGAGGTTGCCCGAGATCGTCAGACGCTATTTGAAAGCACGGCCGAGGGGCGCATTATTAACTACTACACCGTGACGCTGCGCAATCAAGATACGAAGGAGCACCAATACGCGCTATCTGCCACCGGTTTGCCCGGCCTGCGTTTACAAGGAGCTGACACATTCGTCTTGGCCGCTAATGAAACGAGGCAGTTACGCGTGGCGCTCAATGCTGACGCGTCAGCGTTGACCCAGCCGAGCCACCCGGTGGTGCTGCACATCGCTGCGTTAGATGAGCCTTCGATCTCCTCTAACATCGAAACGCGGTTTTTGGGATCGACCCGTCAGTAAGAGGGAGGCTAAGTGGGTGTGAGGATAAGTAAGAATGAGGATAGATAAATGATAACCGTGCTGATTTTCTTGATGGTATTCGTGGGCGTAACAGCCGCTTGGTACCAGATTTACCAAATGCACTTTAATATCAATACGCCTAACGGTGCGAAGCTTTCGGGTAATAAAAGTAGGCAACTGGATACGCTTACAGCTGCTCAGGAAACGTCGTCGGATGAGGCCGGTGCGTCACGCTTTGAAGAGGCAGCAACGCGCATCTTTGGACGTGGATTTAACATAGCCGCCCTTCGCATTGCGTTCTCTCAGGATGGGCGAGAGGCCTATGGGCTGCCGCTTCTGCGCTGTCAGAGAAAACTCTCTCGTCCTTCGTCGCATCAGGCAGGAGAGGGCGGTGTTCGCGTGCGTCATCTGCGGTTGTTCAAGACGCGCTTGCCGTCCATCAACGTCAGGAATGCGTTCATCCTGGCGGTGATCGCAAACTGTGGGTTGGTTCAGCTACTGGCGGCGATGAGTGTGTATACCATTCACTACTCTGTGGACGTATCGGCATTGGCGTGGGTCAATCAACCGGTGATGATCCTATCGGCCATCTGGGGAGTGGTGCTCCTGAATGCTCTGATATTCAGATGGGATGCCTACACGCATGATCTTTATCAGATCAGACAGTTGAACCAGCGAACGCCTCTGTTCAACTAACAAAATATAATGCGTAAAAAGGACAACGCCGCCCAATAGGGCGGCGTTGTGGGTGGTGCAGAGCGCTTAGATCAGCGATTCCAGGCAGGATTCGATGATATCCAGGCCTTCGTTCAGCACGTCGTCTTCGATGGTGACCGGCATCAGGAAGCGGATGGTGTTGCCGTACATACCGCACGAGAGCAGGATCAGACCCTCTTCACGGGCTTTTTTGCACAGCGCCGCCGCCAGCTCCGGGTTCGGGGTGCGGTCGGTTTTGTTGTTGACCAGCTCAAATGCCGCCATGGCGCCCATGTTCCGCACGTGGTCGATGCAATCGAACTTGCCTTGCCACTCGTTGAAGCGCGCCGCCAGTTTGTCGCCCAGCGCCTGGCTCTTCTCAAGGATATTTTCCTCTTCGAAGACTTCCATCACCGCCAGCGCGGCTGCGCAGGCGGTGGGGCTACCGGTGTAGGTGCCGCCCAGGGAGTTGGGGCCAGAGGCGTCCATCACTTTGTCGGTACCGACGATGGCAGAGATCGGCATGCCGTCGGCCATGCTCTTGGCCATGGTCATCATGTCCGGCTCGACGCCGCTGTGCTCGATGGCGAACATCTTGCCGGTGCGGCCAAAGCCTGACTGCACTTCGTCGATGATCATCAGCATGCCGTGCTCATCGCAAATTTCGCGAATCTTCTTCAGGAAGCTGGTCGGGGCGGGGTAGAAGCCGCCTTCACCCAGTACTGGCTCAAGAATGATGGCGGCAGTGTCTTTGGGGTTGGCGTCGGTTTTCAGCGTCATCTT
Organism: Halomonas sp. Cn5-12; assembly: GCF_021532545.1. Classification (NCBI taxonomy): domain Bacteria; kingdom Pseudomonadati; phylum Pseudomonadota; class Gammaproteobacteria; order Oceanospirillales; family Halomonadaceae; genus Halomonas; species Halomonas sp. Cn5-12. The sequence goes on along the minus strand of NZ_JAKGAY010000029.1, from coordinate 29,534 downwards.
CAGGCCGCGAATCGCTTCGTCTTCGCTGACGCCGTGGTAGGGCACCGGGTAGGGCGCGCGGAATACGGTGCCGGGCATCGGGCCGAAATCGGTCTGGTAGGGCGCGACCTTGCCGTTCATGGCCATGGTGTAGAAGGTACGGCCATGGTAGCCGCCATCGAAACAGATGACATTAGAGCGACCGGTAGCGGCGCGGGCGATCTTCACCGCGTTTTCCAGCGCTTCGGCACCAGAGTTGGCCAGCATCACCTTGGCGTGACCACGTACAGGGACGATGTGGCTCAACTTCTCGGCGACTTTAACGTAGCCCTCGTAGGGCATAACCGTTTGGCAGGTGTGCATCACCTTATCCAACTGGGCTTTCACAGCGGCCACGACTTTGGGGTGACGATGCCCCACGTTCAAGACGCCGATACCGCCCGCGAAGTCGATGAAGCGGTTGCCGTCAGCGTCCCAGATCTCAGCGTTTTCGGCGCGGTCCGCAAAGGCGGTGGCGGGGCTTGCAGCGCCCGCCGCGACGTATTTCTGCTTTAGTTCGTTTAGCTCGGCATTGCTCATGACTCAGCTCCTTAAAGGATAGGGTGTAGCTCTAGCATAGTGCGCAATAGCGTTGATCACACTGATGACGATGCGATGACAATCCGGTTGCGCCCTGCCTGTTTCGCCTGATACATCGCTTTATCGGCGCGATCAAGCATTCGAGTACTCGACGTTTCAATGTAACACGCGATGCCTGCTGAAAGCGTCACGGTTAGCTGATGCTGAGTGTAGGGCGTTTTGAGAAGCGGGGTGGTAGGCTCGTTTGCCGCCAATAGCGTCTGATTAAATAATGCCCGCTTGGCGAAGCGCTAGGCGCTGTTCATCGGTGATGCCGATGGCATTCAGCACGCTGTCGGTGTGCTCGCCAAGCGTAGGGGGCGCGGTGGTGGCACTGATGGATTCGCCGTTGATGCGGATCGGATTGGCTACAAGGTTGACCTCACCTGCTTGGGTATGGGGCAACGTTTGTTTCAATCCGCGTGCTTTGACATGGGGGTCGTCGAACACGCGATCCAGGGTATTGATCGGCCCGCAGGGCACGCCCACGGCCTCGAAGGCCGAAAGCCAAGTATCGGTAGGTTGTGCGCCAAGAGCCAATTCCAGAAGCGGTATCAAGGTGTCGCGATGCTGAACACGGCTGCCGTTGGTGGCAAAGCGCTCGTCTTGAGCGAGCTGCGGCTGGTCGATTACCTGGCAGAAGCGCCTGAACTGCTCGTCATTACCGACCGCCACGATCATATGGCCATCGGCGGTAGCAAACGCCTGGTAGGGCACGATGTTGGGGTGTGCATTACCCAGACGTTGGGGCACCTGGCCAGACGTCAGGTAGTTCAGCGCCTGATTGGCCAACACGCCCACCTGCACATCCATGAGTGCCAGATCGATATGGCAGCCTTCGCCACTGTCGCGGCGTTGGTAGAGGGCCGCCAGCACCGCGTTGGCCGCATACAAGCCGGTAAAAATATCGGTAATGGCGACCCCCACCTTGACCGGGCCGCCCCCTGATTCACTGTCCGGTTTACCGGTCAGGCTCATGAGGCCGCCCATGGCTTGGATCATGAAGTCGTAGCCCGCCCGGTGGGCGTAAGGGCTCTCCTGGCCAAAGCCGGTGATGGAGCAGTAGACCAAGCCGGGATTGAGCGCTTTCAGGCTCGCGTAGTCCAGGCCATACTTTTTCAGCCCGCCCACCTTGAAGTTCTCGAGCAGCACGTCCGACTGCGCGGTGAGCTGCTTGATCAGCGCTTGGCCTTCGGGCTTGGCCATATCCACCGTCACCGAACGCTTACCGCGATTGGCGCACAGGTAGTAGGCCGACTCATTGCTGCCGGAGAGCCAGGGTGGCCCCCAGTGGCGGGTATCATCGCCGCTTTGGGGACGCTCGATCTTGATCACTTCGGCACCCATGTCGGCCAGCATCTGCCCGCACCAGGGGCCTGCCAGTACGCGAGAGATGTCGAGTACCTTGATGCCTGCCAGGGGCTTTGCGACTGTGCTCATCGGGTGCCTCGCTGAGTGATGACGACGTTAGAAGAACGACTGAATGCCGGTTTGTGCGCGGCCCAGAATCAGGGCGTGCACATCGTGGGTACCTTCATAGGTATTCACGGACTCCAGGTTCACCATGTGGCGGATCACGCCGTACTCGTCGGAGACGCCATTGCCACCGTGCATGTCGCGCGCCACCCGGGCGATGTCCAGCGCTTTGCCACAGTTGTTGCGTTTGATCAGCGAGATCATTTCCGGCGCCCAGTTGCCGCTGTCCATCAGGCGGCCCACCTGCAGGGCGGCTTGCAGCCCCAGGGTGATTTCGGTCTGCATGTCGGCCAGCTTCTTCTGGATCAGCTGGTTGGCGGCCAGCGGGCGGCCAAACTGCTTGCGGTCGAGGGTGTACTGACGGGCAGCGTGCCAGCAGAACTCAGCGGTGCCCATCACGCCCCAAGCGATGCCGTAGCGCGCTTTGTTCAAGCATCCGAAAGGACCTTTCAGGCCGCTCACGTTAGGCAGCAGGTTCTCTTCGGGAACGAAAGCGTTGTCCAGCACGATCTCGCCGGTGATAGAGGCACGCAGCGATACTTTGCCTTCGATTTTCGGGGTGGAGAAGCCTTCGGTGCCACGCTCGACGATGAAGCCTTTGATTTGGTTGTCGTGGGCGGCAGATTTCGCCCATACCACGGCAATATCGGCAATCGGGCTGTTGGTGATCCACATTTTCGCGCCGGTCAGGCGGTAGCCACCATCGACTTTTTCCGCACGGGTGATCATGGAGCCCGGATCGGAGCCATGGTCGGGTTCGGTCAGGCCGAAGCAGCCCACCATCTCGCCGCTGGCAAGCTTGGGCAGGTATTTCTGTTTCTGCTCTTCGGAGCCATACGCTTCGATGGGGTACATTACCAGCGATGACTGCACGCTCATGGCCGAGCGGTAGCCAGAATCGACACGCTCCACTTCACGGGCGATTAGGCCATAAGCCACATGGTTGACGCCCGCACCGCCATATTCCGGAGACACCGTGGCACCTAGCAGACCCAGCTCGCCCATCTCGGACATGATCTCGCGGTCGAAACGCTCTTCACGGAAGGCGCTCAGCACACGTGGCTGCAGGTTTTCCTGGCAGTAGTCGTGGGCCGCATCGCGGATCTGGCGCTCTTCGTCGGTGAGCTGGCTTTCCAGCAGAAGCGGGTCGTCCCAGTTGAAGCGTGTCATGGCGTGAACTCCGAAAGATGATCGTGTTGAGCTCAATGTATCGTCGTTATTTAAAAATTTCTACATTTTTTTAAAACGCAGAATTTAATCACTCGGCATTCAATCGATGCCGCGGGATTGCAGTACCCGTGTGATGATAGGCACCGGGGTCATCAGGTGGTCGCGCATCAGGTTAGCGGCCTGTTCGGCATTGCGGGCGAGAATGACGTCCACCAGCGCAGTGTGCTCCTGGCGCTTGATGTCCAGCGCCTGGGGCGACATGACGGTCTCTTGCAGCCATAAGTGGCGGTAGCGCTCTACCTGATCAAACAGGGTGTCGCGCATTTGCAGCAGGTGGGGGGAGTTGCAGCCGCTAGCAATGGCGGTGTGAAACGCTTTGTGGCGCAAATCCCAACCATCCAGCAGCTCGTCGGGGGAGCTGACGTCGGTGACTTTGGCAAGCCGGTGTGCCGTGGCCAGCACGTTGGCTTCCCAGTCGTCGTCGCCACGTTCGATGGCGAGGCGCAAAATCAGCCCTTCCAACTGAGCGCGAGCGTCGTAGATATCGTTCAGTTCGGCCAGCGACATGGCGGCCACCCGGTAGCCCCGTTGGCTGATGGCCACGACCAGCCTGTCGGAGACCAGCTGTGACAGCGCTTCACGCAGCGGCCCGGTGCTCACGCCGTAATACTCTTTCAAACGGCTCATCAAGAGCTTCTCTTCGGGGGCATAGCGGCCACGAATGATGTCCTGCTTGAGCGCGTGGTAAGCGCTAATCGCTAGGTTCTGGCGCGGTGCATCGTGCTCCATAGGGACTCCTTGGGTCAGTGTGGCTTAGACCAATGTAGGGGTATGGCGGTCAACGTAGAATAACGGCTATTATCAATAAATTTTGAAAATTTGGCACAGGTAACGACATTCATGTGGGATTTCATCATTGTCGGCGGCGGCATACTGGGCTTTTCCACCGCCATGCAGCTGCAACAGGCCTACCCGGACAAACGCTTGCTGGTGTTGGAAAAGGAAGCAGGCCCCGCTCAGCATCAAACCGGCCATAACAGCGGCGTGATTCATGCCGGGGTGTATTACACGCCGGGAAGCCTGAAAGCGAAGTTTTGCCTGGAAGGCAATCGTGCCACCCGTGAATTCTGCGACCAGCACGGCGTGCGCTACGACATTTGCGGCAAGCTGCTGGTGGCCACCAACCCGCTGGAAAAGCAGCGTATGGAAGCGCTCTGGGAGCGCACGGCGGCCAACGGTCTGGAGCGTGAATGGCTAGAGGCCGAGGCACTCAAGGAGCGCGAGCCCAATATCACCGGCGTAGCGGGTATTTTCGTGCCCTCTAGCGGTATTGTGAATTACGCTGAAGTCACCCGCGCCATGGCGGCAGAGTTCACGCGCCTTGGCGGTGAGATCCGCTTTGACCACTGCGTCACCGGCCTTGAGGAGCGGGCTGATGAGGTCGTGGTGACCACTCAGCAGGAAACGTTTACCGGCCGCTATTTGGTCTCTTGTTCGGGCTTAATGGCGGACCGCGTCATCCGCATGCTGGGCAAAGATCCTGGATTTACGATTTGCCCCTTCCGTGGCGAATACTACCTGCTTCCCGAGCGCCACAACCGCATCGTCAACCACCTGATCTACCCGATTCCCGATCCCGCCATGCCGTTCTTGGGCGTTCACCTGACCCGCATGATTGACGGCACGGTCACCGTGGGGCCGAACGCGGTGCTGGCGTTAAAACGCGAGGGCTACCGTAAACAGGACATATCGCTACGCGATATGGGGCAGATGTTCAGCCACCCAGGCATCCTGAAAGTGCTGGGCAAGCATCTCAAGCCTGGGCTGGTGGAGATGAAAAACTCGCTCTACAAGCGCGGCTATCTGGAGCTGGTCCGCAAGTACTGCCCGAGCCTGACCCTGGAGGATTTGACCCCTTACCCGGCGGGCGTACGCGCTCAGGCGGTCTCCAACGATGGTCGGCTGGTGGATGACTTCCTGTTCGTGAATACTCCGCGCACGGTCAACGTGGGCAATGCGCCATCGCCTGCGGCGACCTCGGCGCTACCCATTGGTGCGCATATCGTGGAGCAGGTGAAAACGTTGTTGGATTAGTATCTAACGCGACTGCCGTGCTAACGTTTAAATACCGTTCTCGGCGCCGCTGACGGCGGCGAGAAACTGGCTCCTTACCTCCCTTTACGTCAACCATAATCAATAAGTCCAAGCAGGACGGAGGCAATTCCAATGAAAAAACTAAAATATACCGTTGCAGCGACCATGATGGCGGCTGCTCTGCCCGCCAGCGCGCAGCAGCTCTCCATCGCGACCGGCGGTACCGGCGGCGTTTACTACCCGATCGGTGGTGGCTTTGCCGAAATGATCAACAACCATATCGATGGCGCTCAGGCGACCGCCGAAGTGACCGGCGCTTCCGTCGAGAACATGGGCCTGATCATGCGCGGCGATGCCGACTTAGCTCTGGTGCTGGCCGATACTGCCTATCAGGCTTATACCGGTACCGGCGATTTCGATGGCCGCCAAATTGAGAACACTCGCGCGCTTGCGTCTGTGTATCCCAATGCTGTGCAGTTGGTCACCCTGGCAGAGTCTGACATTCAGAGCATTGCGGACCTAGCCGGTAAGCGTGTCTCTGTAGGTGCACCGGGTAGCGGCACCGAGCTAAACGCCCGTGCCCTGCTGGAAGCTAACGGCGTCAGCTACGAAGATTTCACTCCTCAGCGCCTGAACTTCAACGAAACCGCTGACGCGATTCGTGATGGCGATATTGATGCCGGTTTCTGGAGCGTTGGGCCGCCTACCAGCTCTATTCTGAACCTTGCCGCTACTCGCGATATCCGCCTAATTGGCCTGTCGGATGAAGAAATCGCCAACGCCCAGGAGGAAGAGGCGGTATTTGCGCCTTACGAACTGGCCGCAGGCATGTACGACGGTATGGACGAAGCGGTTCAGACCATTGGTATTCCCAACGTACTCGTTGTCAACTCTGATATGGATGAAGAGCTGGCCTACCAACTGACCCAACTGCTGTTTGAAAACACCGATGAGCTGATCGCGGTTCACCCGGCCGCCAATGACACCACTGTTGAGTTCACCATGAACTCTACGCCGGTACCGCTGCATCCGGGCGCGCTTCGCTACTTCGAAGAAGTTGGCGCTGAGATCCCGGACCGTCTGCGTCCATAACCCATTAGGAGCCGTGCCATGCAGTGGCAACGACGACTGATGGCGCTCTTACTGATGAGTGGTTTGTTCGCCGAAGCGGAGGCCTCCCCCGCTTCGGCGACTGCGTCTTGGCATCTGTGGGTCGTGACCGAGCAGGGCGACACGCTCGTAGATGCAGCCGCGCCGCAGGGCAGCCGCTGGTGCATCCAGTGGCAGCACTCTGTCGAGCACTTTACGGTGTTGGACTGTTACCGCAACGCGGGTGGCATCATGCAGCTAGAGCGTAGCCACCAGCCGGATTTTGCCGCTGGGCTTGGGCATATTTACGGGCGTGGTGAGCAGGTATCCGACGGTGAGGGCGGGTACTGGATCAATACGATTAACGAGCCGGTGGCGAATAATCGCTACGTGCTACGGGTCGGCTCGACGGCCGTCAATCACCGTGTCATGTGGCCGGATGGCGAGCATCCCACCGTGAGCCTGAGTGAGCGAGCGGCTGGCCAACGCGTCACGATAGCCTTGTCATCGCGTTGAGTGTCGTTAGTCAAACACCTCATAAGTGCGCCGATCGATGTCGCTTTTCATAAAAATTAAGTGGGTGTTAGCCCCCTAAGTTAGCTTATGCTTCCGAGGACTTTATGAACGAATCCACGCCACCGCCGACTGTGATGCCGGGCGGTAATGCGATTCAACCCCGCTTCGTTTTATGGTGTATCACCATCGTGGCGGTGGGACTGTCGTTATTCCAACTCTATTCGGCGGGTATCCAGCCGTTGGGCTTGTTTTACCAGCGCAGTATTCACTTGGCGCTGATTATGCTGCTGGCGTTTTTAATGTTCCCCGCCTTTGGGCCCAACCGTAAACGCGGTGTGTTGGGGTGGGGGATTGATCTGATCTTTTTTGCCGGGGCGCTGATCACTGGCGGCTATTTAGTCTTAAACCTGGATGCGATATTCAGCCGCGCCGGGTTCTGGAACGAGACCGATATTTTGGTTGCCTGTATTGCCACGGTCACTGTACTCGAGGCCAGCCGCCGCGCGGTGGGTTTTGGTATGACGGTGATTGGCTTGCTCGCTATCGTTTATGCGTTTGCCGGCCCCCGTGGGGAGCTTCCCTGGCTGGGCGAGTGGATGCCCGGCATCATGGAGCACCGTGGCTATAGCCTTGACCGCGTAGCGGGCCAGCTTTACCTGGGCCAAGAAGGCATCTTCGGCCTGCCGCTGGGAGTTGCCGCTACCTATATCTTCATTTTTGTGCTCTTCGGTGCTTTTTTGGAAAGCACGGGTGCCGGTAAGTTTTTCATCGATATGGCTTACGCCGCTACTGGACGCCAGCGCGGCGGTCCGGCCAAAGCGGCCGTTCTGGCCTCGGCGGGTATGGGGTCGATTTCGGGCAGCGCCATTGCCAATGTGGTCACCACCGGCGCGTTTACCATTCCGCTGATGAAGAAACTGGGCTACCAGCCGAAGCAGGCGGGGGGCATCGAAGCCGCCGCTTCCACCGGCGGGCAAATCATGCCGCCGCTGATGGGCGCAGGCGCCTTCTTGATTGCCGAATATACCAATACGCCTTACTTAGAGATCGTCAAAATCAGCATTCTGCCGGCGATCATGTACTTTGCCACGGTCTATCTGTTCGTCCACATCATTGCCTTGAAACAAGGCATGCAGGGCATGGCCAAGAGCGAGCTGCCCCAAATGCGCCAAGTCATGAAAGATGGCTGGCACTTCCTGCTGCCGCTGGCGGTGTTGGTATGGCTGCTGGCCATGAGCATGTCGCCCATGCGCGTGGGGTATTACGCAGTCATCACCATGGTAGCGGTGGCCGTCTTGCGCTATGCGTTATGGTACTTCTTCGTGGCACCCAAACAGGGGCAGCCGGTCACGGTCGAGCGCACGAAAGTGGTCGTGTGGGCAGGGCTCGTGAAGCTGGTCCAGGGATTAGAGTTGGGCGCGCGCAATGCCGTGGCGGTCTCCATGGCTTGCGCTGTCGCCGGTATCATCGTTGGCGTGGTCGGTTTGACTGGTCTGGGTCTGAAGTTCTCCTCCATGATGCTGGCGTTCTCCGGTGGCAACCTGGTGCTGGCACTGCTGTTGGTGCTGTTGGCGAGCCTAATTTTGGGGATGGGGTTACCGGTCACTGCCAGCTACATCGTTCTGATCGTGCTGGTGGGCCCGGCGCTGACCGCCGAGTTCGGTGTGCCGCTGTTGATCGCTCACTTGGTGGTTTTTTGGTACTCCCAGGACTCTAACGTGACGCCGCCCATCGCCTTGGCAGGCTTTGCTGGGGCGGCGATTGCGGGCAGTAAACCTATGGAGACGGGCTTCCAAGCGTGGAAGTTTGCCAAAGGCCTCTATTTGATTCCGCTGTTTATGGTGTTCAATCCGGAGATCATCATTGGCGGGCCGGTACTCGTGGTGGTATGGAATGCAGTCATCGCGCTACTGGCGCTATGTGCATTCGCGGCCTCGCTAGAAGGCTACCTGTTCACGCGTATGTCTTGGCTGCCTCGTTTGGCCATTGGTGGTGCCATCGTCGGTGTGTTCTATCCAAGCTTGTGGACGGAGGTGGCCGGAGTCACGGTCATGGTCGTAGCCATCGCCGCTAACTGGCAGGCGAGCAAACGGGAGACAACGCCGGTGGCTGGTTGATTTTGCCCAGAAGAAAAGCAGCACCAAAAAAGCCCGGGAACATTCGTTCCCGGGCTTTTACGTTTTAGCGTCGGTTCGTATTTAGAAAATCGACTCTGCCGTGCCAGACCCTTGCGAGCCGCTGGCTTCCTCGAGCTCTTGGCTAATGCGCCGAGGCTGGAAATCCGGTAGATGGTCTCTGTGGAACAGCTCGGTCATGCCGCCCGGTTGGTCATCGTGTAAACGACGGCCTGTCTCCTGGTCCACCCGTGCGGTGACGATGGTGTCGGGACGCTCTGGCAGTGCAGAGGGGGTTCCTTCGAGCGCATTGCCCATGAAGTCGATCCAAATGGGTAGTGCGGCATTCGCGCCATACTCGGCAATGGTGTCGTTGCTGTCTTTACCGACCCAAACCGTGGTGACGAGATTGCTGTTGAAACCGGCAAACCAGGCGTCTCGCTGGCTGTTGGTCGTACCGGTTTTACCGACGATATCCTCACGGTTTAGGCTCAGCGCACCTCGGCCTGTACCGGAGGTAATGACGTCGCGCAGCATGTCGCGCAGAATATATACTGCTGCCGCGTCGGCCACTCGTGGCGCAACCGGATACTCTTTACCGTCGATTTCAACGGTCTCCTGGCCATCAGCACAGCTTGGGCAAGCAACTTGTGGAGTGGCTTCATCAATCACTTCGTTATCGTCATCGCGGGTCACCCGCTCGATAAACCAGGGTGCGACTTGGAAGCCTCCGTTTGCAATCACCGAATAGGCGTTGGTCATCTCCATGGGGGTCAAGCTGGCACTACCCAAAGCAAGGGATAAACCGCGCGGTAGACGGCTAGAGGCAAATCCAAAACCTTCTAGGTAGTTGATTGTATGGTCCAGCCCCATGGTTTGCAGAACCCGAATCGTGACGAGATTGCGCGAGCGGGCAAGCGCAGGGCGCAGGCGCATCGGGCCTTGAAAATCGCGGCTTGAGTTGACTGGGCGCCATAGTGAATCGCTGCCATCATCCAATACCACCGGCGCGTCGTTGACCACGCTCGCTGCGTTCATTTCGCCATCTTGCAGGGCGGCGAGATAAATGAACGGCTTGAAGATCGAGCCGGACTGACGCTGGGCTTGCACGGCGCGGTTGAACTTACTCGCGTTGAAGTCGAAGCCGCCCTGCAGCGCCAGAATCGCACCGGTACGCGGATCTTGCGCCACCAGCGAGCCTTCGGCATCCGGGCGTTGAGAGAGACGCAGGGAGCCGTCGTCATTCTCAATGACACGAATCAGGTCGCCACGCTCGGCAATCTGGCTGGCGCTGCTGGGTTCGGCACCTCGGCTGCGCGGGCTGAGGTAGGGGCGCGCCCAGCTCAAGCCGCTCCAGGCGATGGTGTGCAGTTCACCGCCACGGGTGAGTACCTGCATTTCGCGGCCACTGCTTTCGACCACGATGGCGGGACGCAGCAGGCCATAGTTGGGTGTGCGTTCGAGTACCTGCAGCCAGTTGCTCACGTCGCCATCGACACCTTCCACTTCCGTCTGGCTGCGCTGGGCGGCCTGACGAGCGGTCTGGCGAATTTCAGGTGACTCAGATAGCTCCTCTTCCAAACCCTGGGTAGTGGTCTGCTCTTGGGCTTCGACCAAGCTGGGGGCAATGTCCTCTTGCTCGGCACCCCGCCAGCCATGGCGTAAGTCGTAAGCGATCAGGCCGTTGGCCAGTGCTTGGCGGGCAAACGGCTGCAGCTTGCTATCAATCGTAGTGTAAATACGGTAGCCGCCGGTGTAGGCGTCATCGCCAAAGCGCTCAATGGCATACTGGCGAGCCATCTCTGCCACATAGGCCGCGTCCACTTCGGCTTGGGTGTAATGGCGGCGAGCGGTGACCGGCTCTTGCACGGCATTTTGGTAGATATCGTTATCGATATAACCAAGCTCGCGCATACGGAACAGAATCCAATTACGACGGATCAGCGAGCGCTCAGAGTTCGCCAGTGGGTTAAAGGCAGAAGGCGCTTTGGGTAGCCCAGCAATCATGGCGGTTTCGGCCAGGCTCAGCTCGGCAAGCGGCTTGTCATAGTAAGTCTCGGCGGCGGCAGCAATGCCGTAGGCGCGGTTACCCAGGAAGATTTTGTTGACGTAAAGCTCGAAAATCTCCTCTTTATCGAGGATCTGCTCCATCTGCAGGGCTAGCAGAATCTCGCGGATTTTGCGTGTGAAGGTCTGGTCCAGGGTCAGCATGTAGTTACGCGCGACCTGCATGGTAATGGTCGAGCCGCCCGACTGAATGGTGCCACCGCTCTGTACTAGCTCCACCGCCGCCCGTGCTAGACCGCGAGGGTCGACGCCGGCATGGTCAAAATAGCTGGCATCTTCTGCCGCAATCAGCGCATTAATCATATCCTGGGGGATATCGTCGAAGTCGATCGCCATGCGGCGCTCTTCGCCGAATTCGCCAATCAGTTTGCCGTCGTTGGTGAAAATACGCAGCGGTGTGTGCAGTTCAAAATCCTGCAGTTGGCGAACGTCGGGCAGTCCCGGCGAGAAGTAGATAGCGGCACCAATCACCGCCAGTATGACCGCACCTGAGAGCGCAACAACCAGCGAAAATAGTGACAACACAAGAGTTCGTAAAAACGTCATGAACAGTGGGCACCCGTGAAAAGAGGAGTAGCCAGGGCAGTATTAACGCCATGGCGCGCAAGTGGCTGCCATTATAGGAAGGGGAGGCAGCGGCCACCAGTGTTGATATGGCGTAGAGGCATTGGCGTGTGCCTTAACTAAAAATCATGTAACCTCGAAACTCGCACGATAGGCAGGCGGAGCCGGAGTCAGCATGCGCTTACTAAAACCCAGTAAAGGGTTGATTGGTGTCGATATTACCTCGGCCACCGTCAAGCTACTTGAACTTAAACAGTGCAACGACAACTACCAAGTTGAGAGCTACGCCGTGCGCCCGCTTCGCGAAGGCGCGGTAGTCGAGCGCCGTATTCGTGACATGAACGATGTCGCCAATGTGCTTAGTCGCGCTGTTGAGCATGCCAAACCCTCGACGCGCAAAGCCGCCGTGGCCGTTCCGGCCAGCGCCGCGATTACCAAAACGCTCCAGTTTCCCATTTCGCTTAGCGAAGATGAAATAGAGGAGCGCATCATTGCCGAGTCTGACCGGCATATTCCGTTTCCGTTCAGCGAGGTAGCGTTCGATTTCCATTGCCTAGGCCCCGCGCCCTTTGATGAAGAGCAGCAGCAGGTGATTTTGGTGGCGTGCCGCCAGCAGGATGTCTCGCAACTCACAGAAACCTTAGAGCGCGCAGGTCTTGAGCCTGCGGCGGTGGATGTGGAAACCTTCGCCATGGAGCGCTCGCTGGCCGAGCTGCGTCGTCAACTCAGCATAGAGAACGACCCCAACGCCTGCGTAGGGCTAGTGGATATTGGTGCGAACATGAACGCCTTTCACGTGGTGCGTGGAGGTCACATTGTCTACAGCCGGGACACGGTGTTTGGCGGTCGCCAGCTCACCGACGCGATTCGCGACCATTACTCTTTGAGTAACGAAGAGGCCGGCTTTGCCAAAAAGTACGGCGGCCTACCGGATGACTATCACGAGAAAGTGCTGAATCCGTTTTTGGAAACCGTGGTACAGCAAGTAGGTCGCTCGCTGCAGCTTTATTACACCGCTGCTCGCCAGCATGAGGTGCAACACATTGTATTAGCGGGAGGTTCAAGCGTTATTCCCGGCCTTGCCGAACGTATTTCAGAAGATAGCGGTATGTCGGTGACGATTGCCAACCCGTTCCAACGTATGCGTGTGAATAAACGCCTTAATATTGAAGCCCTAACCAATGATGCACCGGCCATGCTCACCGCTGGTGGTTTGGCGATGAGGGTTGGGTTATGAGCATTAATATCAACCTGCTGCCCTGGCGGGAAGCACGCCGTGAAAAGCGTACACGCCGATTTTATGGGGTAGTCGTGATGATGTTCTTAGCGGGTATTGGTTTAGGGCTGGGTATCTTGCAAATTTATCAGCAGCAGTTATCGGCTCAGCAGCAGCGCAATGCGTATATCACGAACCACATTGAGCGCTTGAATAACGACATCGCCGACGTGCAGCGCTATCAAGCAACCGCAGCCCGGTTAGGTGAGCAACTAACGCTGTTTCAAACCCTGCAAGCCGAGCGGATAGGCACTGTACAGTTGTTCAATAATATTGCTGCCAGCGTGGTGGATGGCGTGGTGTATCAGCGCCTCTCCCGCAGTGGTGAACAGGTTAGCTTTTCTGCCATGGCGGGCAGCGAGCGGCAGGTATCGGATCAACTGCGCCAAATCGCCAGTATGCCAGGGTTTGGGGTGCCACAACTCTCTGAGGTAGCCAGTGGCGAAGATGGTACCAGCCGAGTGTTCCAGTTTGACGTGGTACAGTCTGTCGTAGAAGAAGCCGCCGCTGAGGAGGAAGCGCCATGATCTGGGGGCGTGAACGCTGGCGGAGTGAGTGGCGGCAGCTGCAAGATGTAGATTGGCAGGGGCTGGATGTAAAAGAGGCGGGAGAGTGGCCTGCGCTATTAAAAGCGCTATGTGGGGGGCTGGCCTTTGTCATTGCCGTTGGCGGCTTGAGCTGGTGGTTGGTAAGCGACAAGCGTGCCGAACTAGAAGCGGCCCAACGCCAAGAAGCGCGCCTTTTGAACGAATATCGCAGCAAAGTATCCGAAGCGGCCTTTTTGCCTGAAGTGCGGGAGCAGTTGGAGGAGTTAGAGGAGCAAATGGCGACCATGCGCGCCATGCTGCCTACCAGCGCTGAGATTCCGTCGCTACTGGACAGCATCAGCGATGCGGCGGTGGAAAACAATTTAAGCATTGAAGCTATCCGTTTAAGGCCTACCGTGAGTAACACTCACTATGTGGAGCATCCGCTGGATATTCAGGTGCGCGGCGGCTATCACGAACTAGCGCAATTTGTGGCAGATATCAGCCAGCTTGCGCGTATTGTGACCCAGCACGATTTAACCCTTGTCCCTGCCGGGCAGAGTGGTGACTCGCTGCGCATGTCGCTGCTGGCACGCACCTATAGCTATATAGAAGCAGTGGAAGGGGAGGAGCCCGCCCCATGAAGCGTCTACTTAGCATTGCAGCGGTGGTTCTGTTAGCGGGCTGTGGCGATGCCAACCTGAGCCAGTTAGATACCGTGATGGAAGAGATTCGTCGTACACCGGCAGGGCAGCCACCGGTGATTATGCCGACGATTCCTGAGTATCAGCTGGTAGATTACCGTTACCGCGAGGTGCGAAGCCCCTTCTTAGCACCAGAAAGCATTCGTGCCAACGGCACGGTAGCAGTGATGGAGAGTGCACTCGCCCCGGATCAGCAGCGCACCCCCGAGCCGCTAGAGCAGTTTCAGCTGGAGGCGCTGCGTTTAGTTGGCACATTGCGCATGGGCGGGAAGCAGGTGGCGTTGATTAGCGCCCCTGATGGCAGCGTTTATAGTGTGCGTGAAGGCAACTATTTAGGCACTAACTACGGGCATATCACCGCGATTGGCCCGCAAGAAGTACGCATAACCGAACGTATTTTTAATCAGTTGCAGGGTTGGCAGGAGCGTCAGGCATCGCTCACCCTGAATGAGTAGGCTAAGCATATATCGCACGGTGCGCCCTATGTATTTTTACTTGTTATCGGATAACACGCTATGGTCGTCATGCTTCGTCTAATTACGCTGCCATTGTTAGCCCTGATGCCCGCCTTTGCCCTGGGTTCAGTGCTAACGGACCTTGATGTGCGTTCAACCAGTGGCGGCGAGGTGGAGCTGGTATTGCAATTTAGCGGCGGCGTTGCCGAGCTTCACGGCTATCGGCTGAATACTCCGCCGCGTCTAGCACTAGATCTAGCCGATACCCAAAGCAGCTTGCCTCAGCGGCGTATTAACGTAGACAGCGCAGGTGTGGAGCGTATTACCGCGTTGGAGGGCAATGGCCGTACACGGCTAGTGGTCGACCTGAGCGAGCCGCTGGACTACACCTCTCGCATAGAAGGGGATCAGCTGCGCATCACCCTAAGCCCTGAAAGTACTAGCGCTGCGAATGACAACTCGCCCGCAGGTATGAGTAGCGAGTTGGAAACTGCCCTAGGGCCGCAAGTAACGGATATCGACTTCCAGCGGGGGGCTGATGGGGCAGGGCGTTTGCTGGTCTCTTTTGATCGTGAAGGGGTAGTGACGCAAGTGCGGGAAGGGAGTGAGGGCCGCGTTATTGCTGAGCTTCGCGACGTAGATATTCCTGATTCCTTGAATCAAATTTACGATGTGACCGACTTTGCTACCCCCATTACCCGCATAACCCCCCGCACTGGCCAGCGGGAAACCCTGCTTGAGCTACAAACTAACGGCCCCTACGCGATGATTTCATCGCAAAGCGGGCGAACTCTCACCGTGGAAGTGCAGCCGGTGAGCCAAGCCTCTCAGCAGGACCGCGCGCAGCAGGGAGAAAGCTTCACCGGCGACCGTCTGAGCCTCAATTTCCAAGATATTGAGGTGCGAGCCGTGCTGGCGACGCTGGCTGAGTTTACCGGCTTGAACCTAGTCGCCAGTGATAGTGTTACTGGGCGAGTAACGCTCAACCTCAACGATGTGCCCTGGGACCAGGCGCTGGCGCTGATTTTGCAAAGCCAAGGGCTCTCTAGCCGTGAACAGGGCAATGTGATTGTAGTAGCGCCGGCCAGTGAGCTGGCCGAGATTGAGCGTCAAGAGATTGAGGCCCGTAACCAGCAGCAAACCTTGGCGCCGTTGGTGACTGAGTTCATCGAGATAAAGTACGCACGGGCCGAAGATTTAGCACAGCTATTGCGTGGTGGTGACGGTTTTGGGCTGCTCACTGAGCGTGGCCGCGTTAGCGTTGACCAGCGTACCAACACACTGCTCATTCAAGACACGGCCGAACAGGTGCGCGATATTATGCGGACGCTGGACCGACTGGATGTGGCGGTGCGTCAGGTGCAGATCGAAGCGCGCATCGTGATTGCTCGTGATAGCGCTTCCCGAGAGTTGGGGGTGAACTGGGGCGTCTCCAGCACCCGAGGCTTCCTGGAAAACGAAGCCGGGCAGTTCGTGCCGCGCAACATCAATCCTGGCGGCCTCAACCGTGCCCAAGGTGGCCTGGCGGTGGACTTAGGCTCAACGACAGCGGCTGATACGGGCTTCAGCTTTGGCTATCTCTCAGGGGATATTCTGCTCGACCTTGAGTTGCGCGCCCTTGAAAGCGAAGGCAAAAGCCAGACCATTTCGCAGCCTCGGGTGATTACTGCCAACCAGCGCACCGCAACGATCCGCCAAGGGGAGGAGCGGGCATTCCAGAGTGTCGATGCCCAGGGCAACCCCGATACCGAGTTCAAGGAGGCGGAGCTGTCGCTGGAGGTCACGCCGCAAATTACCCCAGATAACCGCATCATTATGGATTTGGTAATCAAGAACGACAGCTTCCGTGAGAGCGAGTTCGGCGGCGAGCCGCCCATTGATACCAACCAAATCGAGACCCAGGTGCTGGTCGATAATGGCCAGACGGTGGTGTTAGGCGGTATTTTGACCACTGAACAGCTGAGCCAAATAGCGAAAACACCGCTGCTGGGCGATCTTCCTATACTGGGCAGGCTGTTTCGCTATACCGAAGAGAGCAATGAAAAGGTAGAGTTATTAGTCTTTATCACTCCACGATTACTTGATGATGGTTTGGCGGTTCGCTGATGCAGGATTTACCCAATCTTTTCTTAATAGGCCCCATGGGGGCTGGTAAAAGCACGATTGGTCGCCTACTGGCGGCAGAGCTTTCGCGTCCTTTTTATGACAGTGACCACGCTATCCAAGACCGCTGCGGGGCAGACATCCCGTGGATTTTTGATGTTGAGGGTGAACAGGGCTTTCGCCTGCGGGAAATTCAGATGATTGATGAGTTAACCCAGCTCACGGATGTCGTGGTCGCCACCGGCGGTGGCGCGGTGCTGCGAGAAGAGAACCGCCGAGCGCTGCGCGATCGCGGTACAGTGGTGTACTTGATGACCACTGTCGAGCAGCAGCTAAAACGCACCGCCAAAGATCGCAACCGCCCGTTGCTGCAGTGCGCGAATCGCGAACAGGTGCTCAACGATATGTTCGCCGCCCGTGATCCGCTCTACCGTGCTACTTCCGACATTACGGTACGTACGGATCGCCGTAGCCCCCGTGCCGTGGTGAATGAAATTTTACGCCGCGTGCATCGCTTGATTGATCCGTTAGAAACCGCCAGCGCCCCACATAAAAAGGTATCTCAATGACAGAGCTAGCCCATGACCGTACGCTAACCGTTGAACTGGGTGAGCGCAGCTACCCTATCCATATTGGCGTTGGGCTATTAAATCGCTCAGACAGTTTTGTGCCCTATCTGGCCGGTAGCCAAGTCATGATCGTTACCAATGAAACCGTGGCGCCGCACTACTTAGACACGCTGCGTTCTAGCTTACCCGAGCATTTAGACGTGCGTGCCGTGGTGCTGCCAGATGGCGAGCAGTACAAAACCATCGAGCAGGTAGGACGCATTTGGGATGCGCTGCTGGAAGCCGGCTTTAACCGCCGCTGCACACTCATTGCCCTTGGCGGCGGTGTGATTGGCGATATGGTGGGCTATGCCGCTGCTTCCTATCAGCGCGGCGTGGCGTTCATTCAAGTGCCCACCACACTACTTTCTCAGGTGGACTCCTCGGTAGGCGGTAAAACCGGGGTCAATCATCCGCTGGGCAAGAACATGATTGGCGCATTCTGGCAGCCCAGAGCCGTGGTGGTGGATATCGCCACGCTGACCTCGCTGCCTGCGCGGGAGCTCTCTGCAGGGCTGGCGGAGGTGGTGAAGTACGGCTTCATTCGCGATGCCGCCTTCCTTGCTTGGCTGGAACAGAACATGGCGGCGCTGCGCCGCGTCGAACCCGAGGTGGTGGCAGATGCAATTGCCAAAAGCTGCCAGATCAAAGCCAATATTGTGGCGGAAGACGAAACCGAGCAGGGCGTTCGTGCGCTGTTGAACCTTGGCCACACGTTTGGCCATGCCATCGAGGCGCATCAAGGTTACGGCAACTGGCTGCACGGCGAAGCCGTAGGAGCCGGCATGGCGATGGCCGCCACGCTCTCCCACCAGTTGGGGTGGATCAGCGCTGATGCCTTAGAGCGCACGAAAGCGGTGATCGAAAGCGCGGGCCTTCCGCTGGTTGCGCCAACGGGCATGTCGTCGGATGACTTCTTGACACGAATGCGGCTGGATAAAAAGAACGTGGACGCGCGTCTGCGTCTGGTGCTACTGAACGACTTGGGCGATGCCTGCATTAGCGATGCCACGCCTATCGAGACGCTGAAACAACTACTCGATGGTTATCCGCGCGGCTAGGGGAATCACCCGTAAGCACACCCGCTCAAAACCCGCCTCGAAACAGGCGGGTTTTGTTTGTCTAGAAAGCGCCGAAGTGGCTGTTGGCTAGTGATATCCGTATGCCTTATGCGCTATCGGCATGGGGTTTTTAGTAAAAATTAGACTAAAGTCTAGTGCTCTATATTGATCGTTGAAATACCGTTGCTTTAGTCTGCAAGCCGTTGAAGTATAACTGTTTTTTTATTGAGCGGTGGTGCAACTATGGGATTTGGCGAGGGTTTTTGACGATTGGTGAGTGTCGAGCGATTGCGCTACGCGGTGGCAAATCGCTATGCTGAGCGACCTTTTTCTCGCAGCAGCGAATGCGGACAACCCCTTATTTTGGGCGGGTAACAAGAGTCATAAAAAAGAAAAACCCGTGATTATACCATAAAAACGCTGCTTACAAAATACGCTGACTAGAGGCACGCCCATGAATAGAGGTCTTCACCAGCCAGGCGAGTTTCGCGATAACTGCGGCTTTGGCCTTATTGCCCACATGGAAGGGCAGGCCAGCCACGACTTGCTGAAAACGGCTATCGAATCACTGACTTGCATGACCCACCGTGGCGGCATCGCGGCAGATGGTAAAACCGGCGACGGTTGTGGCCTGCTGCTAAAGATGCCCGCACAGTTCATGCGTGCTGCTGCTAAAGAGTCGCTCGATGTAGAGCTGGGCGAGCGCTTCGCGGTGGGGTCGGTGTTTTTACCCAACGACGATGCGCGTGCCGCCAAAGCCAAAGAGACGCTGGTGGCTGAGTTAAGTGCACGCGGTTTGGACGTGCTGGGCTGGCGCGTAGTGCCCACGGACTCGAGTGTCTGCGGCCCCATGGCGCTGGACTGCCTGCCGCGTATCGAGCAGCTGTTCGTTGCCCCCGGCAGCAGCGACAATTTCGATGTCGATCTTTTCATGGGTCGCCGCTACGCCGAGCAGGCGCTGCGCAGCGACGAAGACTTTTACGTGGCATCGCTCTCCAGCGAAGTGGTCTCCTATAAAGGCCTGGTCATGCCGGAAGATTTGCCGGCCTTCTATAAAGACCTGAACGACCCACGCCTGGAAACCGCCATCTGCGTCTTCCATCAGCGCTTCTCGACCAACACTGCACCGCGCTGGCCCCTGGCGCAGCCGTTCCGCCTGCTGGCGCACAACGGCGAGATCAACACCATCGAAGCCAACCGCGGCTGGGCGAACTCGCGCAAGGCGAACTTCGTCAACGAGCGTCTGCCGGATATCGCTAAACTAGACGAAATCGTCAACACCACCGGCTCCGACTCCTCCAGTATGGATAACATGCTGGAAGTGCTGCTGACCGGCGGTATGGAGCTGCACCGCGCCGTGCGCATGATGGTGCCGCCCGCCTGGCAAAACGTCGAGACCATGGGCGCCGAGCTACGCGCGTTCTACGAGTACAACTCCATGCACATGGAGCCGTGGGACGGCCCCGCAGGCGTGGTCATGACCGACGGTCGCCAAGCGGTCTGTATGCTGGACCGTAACGGCCTGCGTCCGGCGCGCTGGGTGATTACCAAGAACGGCTACATCACCCTGGCCTCCGAAATCGGCACCTACGGCTACAAGCCGGAAGACGTGGTGGCAAAAGGCCGCGTCGGCCCCGGCCAGATGCTGGCCGTCGATACCCAAACGGGCGAAGTGCTGCACACTCAGGACATCGATGATCGCCTGAAGTCCGCATACCCCTACAAGCGCTGGCTGAAACAGGAAGCGAGCTACCTGGAGTCGGCGCTGACCGAACTGGCGCGCTTCCAAACGATGGACACGGATACGCTGAACGTGCAGCAGAAGATGTTCCAGGTAACGTTTGAAGAGCGTGACCAGGTGCTGCGTCCGCTGGCAGAAAGCGGCCAGGAAGCGGTGGGCTCCATGGGCGATGATACGCCCATGGCGGTCCTGTCGAGCCGCCCGCGCCTGCTCACCGACTACTTCCGGCAGAAGTTTGCTCAGGTCACCAACCCGCCCATCGACCCGCTGCGCGAAGCGATCGTCATGTCGCTGGAAACCTGCTGCGGTGCCGAGCTGAACGTTTTCAAGGCCACGCCGGAGCACGCGCACCGCTTGATCCTGACCACGCCGGTGCTGTCGCCACGCAAGTTCACCGCCCTGGTGAGCCAGGACGATCCGGCCTTTGCTAGCCATATGCTGCCGCTCGGGTACGATCCAGAGCAGACCAGCCTGCAGCAGGCGATTACCGCGCTTTGCCAAGAAGCCGAAGCGCAGGTAAAAGCGGGTAAAGTGATTCTGGTGCTGAGCGATGCGGAGCTGCCCAAAGGCCAACTGCCCATTCAGGCAGCGCTGGCCGTGGGTGCGGTGCACTCCCACCTGGGCCGCCTGGCGCTGCGCCCCAATGCCAACATCGTGGTCGAAACCGGCTATGCCCGCGACGCCCATCAAATGGCGGTACTGTTCGGCGTGGGCGCCACGGCGGTCTACCCTTGGCTGGCGTATCAGGTGATGGCCGACATGCACCGCACTGGCGAACTCACCGGTAACCCGGCAGATGCCCGCGAGAACTACCGCAAGGGCCTGCAGAAGGGGCTCTTCAAGATCCTTTCGAAGATGGGCATTTCGACGCTGGCCTCCTACCGTGGCTCCATGCTGTTCGAAGCCGTGGGCCTAGCCGATGAGGTCATGGAGACCTGCTTCGTGGGCATGGCGTCGCGCATTCAGGGCACCGGCTTTGCCGAGCTGCAGCTCCAGCAAGAGCTACTAGCCAAAGAGGCGTGGATTCCCCGCAAAGGTATCTCCCAGGGTGGTATGCTCAAGTACGTGCACGGCCACGAGTACCACGCCTACAATCCGGATGTGGTCAAGGCGCTGCAGGCGGCGGTGCAAGAGGGCAGCTACACCAAGTGGAAGAAATTTGCGCAGCTGGTGAACGAGCGCCCCGTGGCCACCATTCGTGACCTGCTGAAACTCAAGCCTGCGGCCACGCCGATTCCGCTGGAAGAGGTCGAGCCCATCGAAGCGTTGATTCCACGCTTCGACAGCGCAGGCATGTCGCTGGGCGCGCTGTCGCCCGAAGCGCACGAAGCGCTGGCCCAGGCCATGAACGAGGCGGGCGGTCGCTCCAACTCCGGTGAAGGTGGCGAAGACCCAGCCCGTTACGGCACCATTCGCAGCTCGAAGATCAAACAGATCGCCTCAGGTCGTTTCGGTGTTACGCCAGCTTACTTGGTCAATGCCGAAGTGCTGCAGATCAAAGTGGCCCAGGGTGCGAAGCCCGGTGAGGGCGGCCAGCTACCGGGCGGTAAGGTCAATCAGCTGATTGCCCGCTTGCGCTACTCGGTGCCCGGCGTCACGCTGATTTCGCCGCCGCCGCACCACGATATTTACTCCATCGAAGACTTGGCGCAGCTGATCTTTGACCTCAAGCAGGTCAACCCAGACGCGCAGGTCTCGGTGAAACTCGTCTCCGAGCCAGGGATCGGCACCATTGCCACTGGCGTCGCCAAAGCCTATGCGGATTTGATCACTGTGTCTGGCTACGATGGCGGCACGGCGGCAAGCCCGCTCACCTCCATCAAGCACGCCGGTTCCCCTTGGGAGCTGGGCCTGCCCGAGGTGCATCAAGCGCTGCGCATTAACGGCCTGCGGGACAAAATTCGTCTGCAAACCGATGGTGGTCTGAAGACCGGCCTCGACGTCGTCAAAGCGGCGATTCTGGGGGCCGAAAGCTTCGGCTTTGGCACCGCGCCGATGGTGGCGCTGGGCTGTAAATACCTGCGTATTTGCCACCTGAACAATTGTGCCACCGGTGTAGCGACCCAGGACGACTTCCTGCGCGGCGAGCACTTCCGCGGCACCGTGGATATGGTGAAGAACTACTTCCGCTTTATTGCCGAAGAAGTACGCGAGCTGATGGCCATGCTGGGCGTTCGCAAGCTCACCGACCTGATTGGCCGCACGGACCTGCTGGAAGTGCTGGAAGGCAATACGGCATCACAGCGCAAGCTGGATTTAATGCCGCTGTTGGCGAACGACTTCGTGCCTGCGGATGCGCCGCAGTTCTGCGAAGTGAGCCGCAACGTGCCTCACGACCCGGGTGCCAAGAACCAGGAAGTGCTGGCGGCGCTGAAAGAGGCCATTGAGTCTCAGTCTGGCGGCACGTTCGATTTTACCATCACCAACTGCGACCGCAGTGTCGGTGCGCTCACCTCCGGTGCCATTGCCAAGCGTTACGGTGAAGATGGCCTTGAGGCCGCACCGGTCACCGCGCGCTTTACCGGCGTGGCGGGCCAAAGCTTTGGCGTATGGAACGCTCGTGGCCTGAACCTCTACCTGGAAGGCGATGCCAACGACTACGTCGGTAAAGGCATGAACGGCGGCAGCATCGTCATCGTGCCGCCCAAGGTCAGCCAGTTCGAGAGCCACAAAACGGCCATTATCGGCAACACCTGCCTCTATGGGGCTACGGGTGGCACGCTGTTTGCTGCCGGTACCGCTGGCGAGCGTTTTGCGGTACGTAACTCCGGCGCCACGGCGGTGATCGAAGGCGCGGGTGACCACTGCTGTGAGTACATGACCGGTGGTTTGGTCTGCGTGCTGGGTGAAACCGGCGTTAACTTTGGGGCGGGCATGACGGGTGGCTTTGCCTACGTGTTGGATGAAGATCGTAGCTTCGTGGATAAGTACAACCACGAGCTGGTCGAAATTCACCGGGTCAACACCGAAGCGATGGAAGCCTACCGTCGCCACCTGCGGGAAATGATCGAGGCCTACGTGGCCGCGACGGGTTCCGCACGCGGTGTGGCGATTCTGGAAGACTTTAGCGACTACGCGCGCCACTTCTGGCTAGTGAAGCCAAAAGCGGCCAGCCTGGGTAGTCTGCTGGATCAGTCTCGGCGTCAGCCGCAATAACCGTCAGCGCCTACGCTTCGAGGAGAAAGATCATGGCCAACCGTTTAAATAACGATTTTCAGTTTGTCGACGTGGGTCGTAAAGACCCACAGAAAAAACCGGCGCACACCCGAGCCAAAGAGTTCGCGGAAATTTACGAGCCGTTCAAGCCCACCGATGCGGCGAGCCAGGCGCACCGCTGCTTGCACTGCGGCAACCCCTACTGTGAGTGGAAGTGCCCGGTACACAACTACATTCCTAACTGGCTTCAGCTGGTGGTGGAAGGCAACATTATTGAAGCCGCCGAGCTGTCCCACAAAACCAACTCGCTGCCGGAAGTGTGTGGCCGCGTGTGCCCGCAAGACCGCCTATGTGAAGGCGATTGCACCCTGAACGATGGCTTTGGCGCGGTGACGATCGGCTCGGTGGAGAAATACATCACCGATACCGCCTTTGCCATGGGCTGGCGCCCTGATATGTCCAAAGTGGTGTGGACCGATAAGAAAGTCGCGATTGTTGGTGCAGGTCCTGCGGGCTTGGGCTGTGCCGATATTCTGGCGCGCAACGGCGTCAAGCCGGTGGTGTTCGATAAGTACCCCGAAATTGGCGGTCTGCTGACCTTTGGTATCCCTGAGTTCAAGCTGGAAAAGAACGTCATGGAGCGCCGCCGTGCGGTATTCGAGGAGATGGGCGTTGAGTTCCGTCTGAATACCGAAATCGGTACTGATGTCGAGTTCGAGACGCTGCTGCAGGAGTACGACGCGGTGTTCCTGGGCATGGGTACTTACAAGTACATGCAGGGTGGCTTCCCCGGTGAAGACCTGCCCGGTGTCTACAAAGCGCTGGATTTCCTAATTGCCAACGTCAACCGCCGCCTGGGCTTCGAAAAAGACCCCAGCGACTTCATCTCCATGGAAGGCAAGCGCGTGGTGGTACTGGGCGGTGGTGATACCGCGATGGACTGTAACCGCACCTCGATTCGTCAGCGCGCCGCCAGCGTGACCTGTGCCTACCGCCGCGATGAAGAGAACATGCCGGGCTCGCGCCGTGAAGTGGCTAACGCACGGGAAGAGGGCGTCGAGTTCCTGTTCAACCGCCAGCCGGTAGCGGTAGTGGGTGAAGACAAAGTCGAAGGCGTAAAAGTGGTTCGTACGCGCCTGGGCGAGCCGGATGAGAATGGCCGTCGTCGTCCTGAAGTGGTGCCGGGGTCTGAAGAGATCATCGCCGCTGATGCGGTGGTGGTGGCCTTTGGCTTCCAGGCAAGTCCGGCCCCATGGTTCAAAAGCGCCAATATCGAGGTCAACGATTGGGATCTGGTCAAGGCACCCGAGCATGGCCAGTACGCCTTCCAAACCAGCAACGAGAAAATCTTTGCCGGTGGCGATATGGTGCGCGGCTCCGATCTCGTGGTCACCGCTATTTATGAAGGGCGTCAGGCCGCTGAAGGCATTCTGGATTACCTAGGCGTGTAAAGTGTGTATGTCATGCCGAACAGCATCAGGGGTAGGTCGTAGCGAGGGTCTTTTGTCATGGATGACCAAAGTAGCGCCCAGGGATGGGGTCACAGCGCCCTCGCGCAGACCTACTTCTGGGGCAACTGCGCATCGGCATCCTTTGGCCCGATCAATTGGCCTCCCACTGTTTATGTACAGCCAGTAGCTAGTTATGTGTAGCCAATAGCTAGGGTGGGAGGCAGCTTTAGCTCGCGACCAAGAGCTGGCGCTGTTTCAGTTCAAATTGAGCCTTAAGGCGTACTCTGCTATTCTGTCGTCCCATCCTGGTGTGGCTTTCTGTTACGCCTTTTGATCACGTTTCGACAGGTTTTCCATGACACGATATATCTTCGTGACCGGCGGCGTTGTGTCCTCTCTTGGCAAGGGCATCGCGTCGGCCTCGCTGGCGGCGATTCTCGAGGCCCGCGGCCTTAAGGTCACCATGCTCAAGCTCGACCCGTACATCAACGTGGACCCGGGCACCATGAGTCCCTTCCAGCACGGCGAGGTGTTCGTCACCGAGGATGGCGCCGAGACGGACTTGGACTTAGGTCACTATGAGCGCTTTATTCGCACCAAAATGACCCAGGGCAACAACTTCACCACCGGCCGCGTGTACGAACATGTGCTACGCAAAGAGCGCCGGGGTGACTACCTGGGTGGCACTGTGCAGGTCATTCCGCACATTACCGATGAGATCAAGCAGCGCGTCTACGCCGGAGGCGAAGGCTTCGACGTGGCGCTGGTGGAGATCGGCGGGACGGTTGGCGATATCGAATCACTGCCCTTCCTGGAGTCCATTCGTCAGATTCGCAGCGAGCTGGGCGCAAGCCGCGCCATTTACATGCACCTCACCCTGGTGCCGTACATCAAGACCGCTGGCGAAACCAAAACCAAACCGACGCAGCACAGCGTAAAAGAGCTGCGCTCCATCGGCATCCAGCCGGATATTTTGATTTGCCGCAGCGAAGTGGAGCTTGAGGAGAGCGAGCGTCGCAAGATTGCCTTGTTCACCAATGTGGAAGAGCGTGCGGTGGTGCCGCTGCAAGATGCCGACACCATCTACCGCATTCCGCTGATGCTGCACGAGCACGGTCTGGACGATATCGTCTGCGACAAGCTGCGCCTGGAAGCAGCACCTGCGGATCTGTCGGAGTGGGTCAAGGTACTCGACGCCAAGCTCAACCCGCTGAAGTCTGTCAGCATCGCCATGGTCGGCAAGTACATGGAGCTGCTGGATGCGTATAAGTCGCTGAACGAAGCGCTGATCCACGCGGGTATTCAGGGCCGCATCAAGGTCAACGTCGACTACATCGACTCTGAAGACATCGAGCGTCACGGCACCGAGCGCCTGGCAGGCAAAGACGCCATTCTGGTGCCCGGCGGTTTCGGCGAGCGCGGTGTGGAAGGCAAGATTCTGACCGCCCAGTTTGCCCGTGAAAACAACATTCCCTACCTGGGTATCTGTTTAGGCATGCAGGTGGCGGTGATTGAGTTTGCGCGCAACGTGGCAGGCTGGAAGGATGCTAACTCCACCGAGTTTACTCACGATACCAAACACCCGGTGGTGGGTTTGATCACTGAGTGGATCAACGCCGAAGGCAAGATCGAACTGCGTGATGCGGCGTCTGACTTGGGCGGCACCATGCGTCTCGGCGGCCAAGTGTGCCACCTGGTATCCGGCAGTAAAGCCCGCGAAGCGTACGGTGCCGACGAAATCGTCGAGCGTCATCGCCACCGCTTCGAGGTCAACAACCAGTTCATCGATGATCTGGAAGCCGCAGGCCTGGTGATTTCGGGCAAGAGCGTCGATCAGTCGCTGGTCGAAGTCGTCGAGCTGGCGGACCACCCTTGGTACGTGGCGTGTCAGTTCCACCCGGAGTTCACCTCGACGCCTCGCGACGGTCATCCGCTCTTCTCTGGCTTCGTCAATGCCGCACTAGAACACAAAACGGCACGCACCCGTGCCCACGCCGCACCTCAGGAATAAAGGGGGAAGCATGTCTTCTCAGTCCCAATTCCCAGAGCATCACATCAACGTTGCCGGCTTAACCGCCGGCAATTCTTTGCCACTCATGCTGCTTGGCGGCATGAACGTGCTGGAGTCGGCGGAGCTGGCCGATGAAGTGGCGCAGGCCTACGTGAATGTGACGCAAAAGCTGGGTATGCCTTATGTGTTCAAGGCCAGTTTCGACAAAGCGAATCGCAGCTCGATCCACTCCTACCGGGGGCCTGGGCTGGAAAAAGGCCTGCAAATCCTGGCCGATATCAAGGCGCGCTATAACGTGCCCATCATTACCGATGTGCACGAGCCCTGGCAGGCAGCGCCTGCTGCTGAAGTCGCCGATATCATCCAGCTGCCGGCCTTTTTGGCGCGCCAGACCGATCTAGTGGTGGCAATGGCGAAAACGGGCGCTGCCATCAATATCAAAAAGCCGCAGTTTTTGGCCCCGCACGAAATGCGCCATATCCTTAACAAGTTTCAGGAAGCGGGCAATGACCGCCTGATGCTCTGCGAGCGCGGCACCAGCTTTGGCTACAACAACCTGGTGGTGGACATGCTGGGCTTTGGCGACATGAAGCAGACCGGTTACCCGGTGTTCTTCGATGTCACCCATGCTCTGCAGCGTCCAGGTGGCCGGGCGGACAGCGCCGATGGCCGCCGTGCCCAGGTTGCCGAGCTTGCTCGCGCGGGTGTGGCAGTGGGCTTGGCCGGGCTGTTTTTGGAAGCTCATCCAGACCCCGATAACGCCAAGTGCGATGGCCCCTGCGCACTGCCACTGGACCAGCTCGAACCGTTTCTGACCCAACTGTCACAGCTGGACGCGCTGGTCAAAGGCTTCGCCCCCTTGACCATCCGTTAATCGCGGCGGATATCCGTGGTATACATTGGACCTCTCATCGATTAGACCGACAACCAAAGGACACTGTCATGACCAAAATTGTTGAAATCAGTGCGCTGGAAGTGCTCGATTCGCGCGGTAACCCGACCGTTCAAGCCACCGTACGTTTGGAAAGCGGTGCCGTAGGCGTTGCCTGTGCCCCCAGCGGTGCCTCCACGGGTTCCCGCGAAGCACTCGAACTGCGTGATGGCGACAAGGCGCGCTACCTCGGTAAAGGCGTTTTAAAAGCCGTCGAGGCCGTGAATGGCAAGATTCGTGATGCGTTGTTGGGAATGGATGCGCGGGACCAGCGCGGTTTGGACAATGCCATGCTGGAGTTGGATGGCACGGATAACAAGGCGACTCTGGGAGCCAATGCGATTCTGGCGGTGTCGCTCGCGGCAGCCAAGGCGGCGGCCAATGCCAAAGGCGTGCCACTGTATGCCCATATCGCCGAGCTTTACGGTCAGCCAGGCCAGTACAGCATGCCGGTACCGATGATGAACATCCTCAACGGCGGTGAGCACGCCGACAATAACGTGGATATTCAGGAGTTCATGGTGCAGCCGGTGGGCGCCCCCAACTTCCGTGAAGGCCTGCGCATGGGCGCGGAAATTTTCCACGCGCTGAAGAAAGTGCTGTCTGCCAAGGGGCTGTCTACCTCGGTAGGGGATGAGGGTGGCTTTGCGCCCAACCTGACATCCAACGCCGAGGCACTGGCCGTCATCAAGCAGGCGGTGGCCGATGCCGGTTATGCCCTGGGCAGCGACGTCACGCTGGCACTGGACTGCGCCTCTTCCGAGTTCTACAAGGATGGCCAGTACAACCTCTCTGGCGAAGGCAAGAGCTACGACGCCGAAGGCTTTGCGGACTACCTAGCGGGCCTGTGTGCCGACTACCCGATCGTGTCTATCGAAGACGGCATGGACGAGTCCGACTGGGCCGGTTGGAAAGCCTTGACCGACAAGCTGGGCGACAAGGTGCAGCTGGTGGGGGACGACCTATTCGTCACCAATACCAAAATCCTTAAGCGTGGCATTGACGAGCAGATCGGTAACTCGATTCTGATCAAGTTCAACCAGATTGGCTCGCTCTCCGAAACCCTCGACGCGATTAAAATGGCCCAAGATGCGGGCTTTACGGCGGTCATCTCCCACCGTAGTGGTGAAACCGAAGACACTACCATTGCTGATCTGGCCGTAGGCACCTGTGCGGGACAAATCAAGACCGGATCGCTGTGTCGTTCTGACCGTGTCGCGAAGTACAACCGCCTGCTGGTGATCGAAGCCGAGCTAGGGGATGTGAGCTACCCCGGTTTGAAAGCCATCAAAGGCCAGTAGGTCAAAAACATAGCGTTCGCGTGTAAGAGATCTCTCAAAAATTTGTAAGAGATCTCTTACAAATGCCGACGAAATTCGCTCGAAACCTTGTAAGAAAAAGCGAGATTTTTCACTAATTCAACTTTAAGTGATTGTCTTAGTTGGGTTTTATGAAAGAAAGGCGGGTCCCTTGGGCTCGCCTTTTGCGTATTGGGTCCGCTTGAGAAGTTGCGCTGTTCTGCCACAATGCATTCAGGACAAGGGGAGGCAAGGATGCTTCAGGCAGGATGCAACGGGATGTATGCAGGTGCGCTGGGTGACACAGTGATGTGAGCCTTGGCAAGGAAGTCACCTGAGGAGGTTGACACAGGGAGTGGTCAGAGGAAGTGCTTGGAGCGGGCGGCCTACGGGCCGCCTTTTTTTGTTTGCCCGGCGAAGCCGGCAAACCCGGCCATCTGAAAGAAGATGGCGTCACCCCGACTGAGGGGAAGACAATCCGACTGGCAAGGGCGTCACTGGCCAACGGTGGGGTCTGAAGGAAGC